>NZ_BADU01000084.1:0-103594 GCF_000239875.1 Pseudoalteromonas sp. BSi20311
TTTTTTTGTATTTATAACTTTAACTTACAGTTGCGATTGTAAGTAGTTTTCAAGCCCAGTGTTTTTGATCAGTAGTTGCTGTGTTTCTAGCCAATCAATTTGCTCTTCTTGCTCATTTAAAATGTTATCGAGCGCTTCACGGCTAATGTAATCTTTTTTACTTTCAGCTAGTTTAATCGCAGCACGTAGCTCATCTACTGTATCAAGTTCAAAGCTCATGTTAGCGGCAATCATTTCTTCGCTGTTTTCACCAATGCGTAAGCGTCCTAAATCTTGAAGGTTAGGCAGGCCTTCTAAAAATAAAATACGCTCAATTAAACGGTCGGCGTTTTTCATTTTTTGTATCGATACTTTGTAATCAGCTTTGTCTAGTTTACTAAAACCAAAATCTTTAAACATGCGTGCATGTAAAAAGTATTGGTTAATACCCACAAGCTCATTAGCAAGTACTTTATTTAGTGCTGCAATAACGTCTTTATCGCCTTTCATAATATAAGTCCTTATTCGCCCATTTGAGCTTGGTGATAGTTTTGAGTGCCAATTTTGTCAATTAGACCTAGTTGTTGTTCTAACCAGTAAACATGATCTTCTTCGGTATCAAATAATAGCTTTTCTAGAATTTCACGAGATTGATAATCTTGCTGCTGTTCACAGATGGCAATAACGTCTTTAACACACTCAACCACTTCAAGTTCTAAAGTTAAGTCGTTTTGCATCATGCTTTTTACATCGCTACCAATTAAGAGGTCACGACGTTTGGTCATGTTTGGTACGCCTTCTAAAAAAAGAATACGTTTAATTAGCCAGTCAGCGTGGTCTTTTTCTTCTTCCATTTCATGGTTAAGACGCTCATAAAGTTTGTTTAAGCCCCAATCGTCGTACATACGAGAATGAATAAAATACTGGTCAATAGCAGCTAATTCGTTAGCTAACAATGTATTGAAGGCGTCGATTACTTTTTGATTACCTTTCATAGCGCTTATCCTAAAAATTCTAATTGTGGCTAGTCTAGTATATAGGCACAGAATTGCAAGTAATTTACTTATAAATCATATGGTTAATATTGAGTTTGATTCTCGTTTAAGTTTGCATTGCTGGTTAATAAACGGACAGGTTGTTATTTGTATTTTAGATCAGCAAGTTAGTTGAGGGTATAAGCGCGTTCATACCGTAAAAGTATGAACGCGTAAGTGATCAAAATTGATAAGTAACACCCACTGTGGCCGTTGTACCTAAACCTTTAATGTTGTATCCACCATAGGTGTAAGATTGCGCACGGGCAGGGAAGTAGTCTTGGTTAAATAGGTTTTCTATCCCGATAAAACTTTTCCAGTTGTCTGCAAACTGATACTGACCACTTAAATTAAAAACCGTGTAGTTATCGACAGGTCCCTGATCGCCAACATATTTACCATTATCATTAGGCTCAAAGCGCTTTCTATCACCCACATACAAGTAACTTAATGTTAATGATAGGGCATCCGTAGGTTGCCAGTTAAGATTGGCTGTGGCTTTTGGTGGGCTGATTTGCTTAGAGCCTAAGTATATATCTGCTTCAGTATTTTCACCTTCTACATAACTATAAGTTGCCAGTAATTTAAGAGATGGGCTTATGGTGTAGTCTACTAAGGCTTCATAACCCCAAATTTCTTGAGGTGCTCTAACCGGTTCATAAACACCCGTTACTTCATTAAATTTGTTTGTAGTGCCAAGCTCAGAGGTGCTTCGATATGCTGCGACTTCTAAACGAACTGCATCAAATTGAGAATTAAAACCAATTTCATAATTATCGATAATTGAAGCCTGTGTTTGAATAAGGCCTATATCATTTACTGTGGCAGAGCGAAGTAGGCGGCCAATATCTGATATATCAGATCCCTGTGAGTAGTTTAAAAAGGGGCTGAATTTTTCATCTAGATTGTATTTAATGCCCACGTTATAGGTCGTAGCATTGTAATCAACCGTGTCGCCTTTTACGCTAATTGGCACAGAGCATTGCGTGGCCGTTTTACATAATTTAAGCGTGCGATAATCATCTACGCTAAGGTCGATATTTTCTTTGCGTACACCGGCCTTTATTATTAAGTCATTAGCGATAACCCACTTAGTTTGTAAAAAGCCCGCGACACTTTTCATGTCCATTTCTGGCACCCAAACACGCCCATCAACCAGCGGTTGTGCAGTTACATCATTTAACGCATCAATTCCGTAAATAAATGACGCTTCAACTGAGTCAAAGTCCACCTGGGTATTAAAAGTTGCTCTGGCGCCTTTTTTTTCTGAACTTATAACTGATTGACCACCTTGATAATTCTCATCAGGATTGGCAAGGTTTGGAGAGAAGAAAAACACATTTTCTATATCTTGCGTATAGAAGTCTAACGTCATTTGTGTGTTTTCAAGCAGTGCGTAGTCGGTGTATTTTAAGGTTATATTTTCGTTGCCTTCTGGCCCTTGTGGTTTACCTTGCTTTTGTAATTCTGACGGCACATGAATGGCGTAGGTTTTTTCTCCTAGGCTCATATCACCAACAACATCGCCTAAGTCGGTTTTTTGTTGTGAACTGAAGTAGTTATAACTAAATTGGAGTTGCTTTTCATCATCAAAGTCATAGCCAAGCTTAGTGAAGTAATTTTGTGTAACGGCATCAGATAAACCATATTGTAAACCGAGAATATCGCCTTGCGAATCGCGTTGTACACCGTTTTCTTCATAGCTTGCAGTCACTAAATAACTCAATTTATCTGCACGACCATTCAATGCTGCAGATAACCTTGCGCCTGCGCTTTCTTCAAGTTTTACCGCACTAAAACGACTCGATAAGCTTATTTCACCTTGGGGTTGGCCATCGCTTTGTGCTTGTTTGGTAATATAGTTAATAATTCCGCCTGATGCGCCGTTACCATAAATTGACGTTGCCCCTTTAATGACTTCTATTCGACCTATTGCGCTTGGATCTAAGGTTTTTACCCCTAATGATCCGTTACGCAGTGGCGTTGACTGTGGCACGCCATCAATCATGATCAGTGGGGCACGCCCGCGTAAAGTTTGTCCTGAATTACTTGAGCTTCCAGTATCTGGAGCAAGGCCGGGAACCATTTGTGCTAAAAGGCTTTGTAATTCTGGATTAACTTTTAAATGCGCTTCTATTTGCTTTTGACTAATAATAGTTATGGAAGCTGGGACCTCATCAATACTTTCAAAAACACGACTACCCGAAACAATAACGTGCTCCATTTCTGTTTGATTTAAATTTCTTTGGATCGTTGATTCGTCTGCAATACTGGCGCCACTGACTATTAATGCTATTAAGCTCAGAGATGTTTTAAACATGCGGGTCCTTCGTTTGAATGGTTTTAGTTGTATTAATGATGGGCGCAATATTAAGAGTAATTTAAAGTAAGCGCAAGGTTAATGATAATTGTTTTTATTTGCATATATGCTGTTGCAAGCTACAGGGGGTCAGATATAACGTTGCGTTAAAAATAGATGCTCGTAACGGCAGTTGATTATTGTTAGCAGGCCTTCTGCGTTTTGTTGCACAAGGCATAAAAATAAAGATGTGTTCAGTTTTAATTACAAAGTACTTTGTATAATCAAACTAAGGTGAACAACACTCAATTACGCAGTGTTCAATTGCAAATTCATCATGTAAATAGTGTTTTATGGCATTAAGCTCAATAGGGGTATCTGTTTGCATCACAATTTCACAGTGAGTGGTAGTATCGTCCAGTTGCCACGCTTTTATGGATTTTATTTGCGTAATAGCAAACTGTTGCAGTAATTTCTTGCTTATAAGTTGCTGATCAAAACCAATGGGTGCTGCTTGCATTAAAATACTACAGCTGGCTTTAAGTAATAATACGCCGTGATAAATAACGTACAGTGATATTAAAATGGTCGCTATTAAATCAACTACATACCACTGGTATAAAATGATTAAAGTACCGGCAATAATAACGACTATTGATGCCATTGCATCAGACACATTATGAATAAACGCCGCCTTTATATTCATGTTGTTTTTAGCACCGGCTCTGTAGGTTAATAAAGCGGTTAACAAATCAATAAATAGGGCTATTGCAGCCACCCACACAATAATCCAACCATTAATAGGTTGCGGGTTTAAATAACCGCTAATTGCTTCAAAAATTAAATAACAGCCAATCACAATCAAGGTTGTACTGTTAAAAAGTGTGGCTAATATTTCAGCGCGTTTGTAGCCAAAATGGTGCGTGCTATCAGCACTTTTTTTGCCAATTTTTCGAGCAATAAGCGCTATAAATATGGCTGCCGCATCGCTTAAGTTATGCAGCGCATCAGCAATTAATGAAAGGCTGCCTGAAAATACACCACCTATAACTTGAGCTATAGTAAGCAGTACATTAATAAAAACGGCTAAGGTGAGTTGTTTATCACTGTGGCTGTCATCTACATGACTATGAGAGTGTTCATGCCCCATATTATGTTGCCCATTTATTGTTGATATTCTGTATGCTCATCATGACAACTTTAAAGCGGTTATTAAAGAGAATTTATGGTTTGTACGCAATTAGTCTAAATCTAACAATAAGTTAATATTGATTATAAAGTGTTATGTTGTAATAGGCGGGTTTTATGCTTTAATGGCTTTATAACGAAAAGATAAAAGTGGCTAAGTAAAAAGCATGGCCTGTAGGTTAGTATAATTAATTATGAAAACACGCTCAATTCAACATCAGTTAGCCATTATTTTTATCGTTATTGCTTTAGTACCCTTGGCTATAATGGCTTTTATAAACCATCAGCAAGTGCAAAATAGTCGAACCCTTAATGATTCTGCAAAGCTTAACCAGCTCAGTAGTATAGCTAAGCAATTAGCAGAGACTTGGTTTGTTGAGCGGTTAAATAACTCCCAACAATTAGCAGAGCTATTAACTCGTGACTCAGCACAAAGTAACGCGTTAACGTCGCCTTTAATTGATGACTATATTAAATTACACCCCTATATTAATGCTATTGAGTTAATAGAAAAACCAGAACAATTCACATCACTCAACACAAACTATTTTAGCGCTATTACTCGTGACGATATAAACGCTATTTTTACTCGTCTAAATAGCAGCCAAAAAGCTGTATTTCGCTCTTTTGCAGTCGATAAACAAACCTTTCATATTATTGCAACGCCACTTTTTAATAGTAATGAGCAATTACACGCTGTGCTGCTTAGCGATATTTCCGTGGCAAAATTATTACGTTATCTCAAATTACAGGTTATGCAAAATACCCAAGCCGACTTTTATATATTTTATAAAAATAACGCTCAAGGAGTCGATTCTGACTTAAATCAACTCTTAACCTTGCCTTTTGAGCCATCTTTAATGGCTTTGCCGGTGTTTGAGTATACCGATAAAAACAAACAGCTACATGCTGCAACAACCACGAAGTTAAACTTTTTAAATGCCCAAAGTTGGCAATTAGTTGTAACTAAGCCTGTGGTATTTAGCGAGTTTCAGCCTTTTTTAACCATGCACGTTATTCTCGTACTAGTTGTGATTATTTTGATTATGAGTGCTTTAGGGTGGAGTCACCGACGTTTATCTAGGCCATTACATCAACTTACTCATGTTACTGATGAAAGTACAACGCCCACATTACTTAACAGTAATGCTGAATTTGCGCATTTACCACATGAGTTACAGTTATTAATTAATGTGCAGCAACACCAGCATCGTCAATATCATACACAAGCAACTTCATTACAAAATGCGTTAAAGCAATTAGCGCAGCAAAAAAGTGCATTAGATGAGCATGCTATTGTTGCGGTGACCGACTTAAAAGGCACGATTACGTTTGCCAATAGTAAATTTTGCAAAATTAGTGGCTACGAACACCACGAGTTAGTTGGCAAAAATCACCGTATTTTAAATTCAGGTGTGCACCCTAAAGCGTTCTTTAAAAATATGTATGAGGCGCTTAAAAAAGACAAAATTTGGCATGGCCAAATTTGTAATAAAGCTAAAGATGGGCGTTTTTATTGGGTAGATACCACTATTGCTGTTTTTGTAGATGATGATGGTAGGGCACACAGTTATGTTGCAATTCGTACAGATATTACCGCGCTTAAATTACAAGAAATAGAATTAGAGCAGCATAAAACACAGCTGGAACTTGTCATTGACTCAACCGCAGTAGGCATATGGGATTGGTACATTGATTCGGGCAAGGTTACCTTTAATTCACGTTGGGCGGAGATCATCGGTTATACACTCAGTGAATTAACGCCAACCAGTATTGAAACGTGGCAAAAGTATGCACACCCAGAAGATTTAGTACTTTCAAACCAAAAATTACAGGCACATTTTGCCGGTGAAACCGAACATTACGTTTGCGAAGCGCGGATGCGACATAAACAAGGGCATTGGATTTGGGTGTTAGATACCGCAAAAGTGGTTGAATATAATAGCGATGGTTCTCCAAAGCGGATGATTGGTACACATTTAGATATTTCTGAACAAAAAGCTACCCAAGAACAGTTACAAAGTAGTCGCGATCAGTTTGCTACATTGGTGGGTAATATCCCCGGTATTATTTATCGCTGTAAATATGATGCGTTGTGGACCATGATTTACATGAGTAAACAAACAAGTGAAATAACAGGGTACGAGCCTACCGCCTTAATAAATAATCAACAGCATAGCTTTATTAGTATTATTCATCCTGATGATCGCACTGACGTTAGAAATAAAATTAGAGAGTGTGTACAAGAACATCGTTCTTGGTCTATAGAGTACAGAATAATTACCAACGATAACTGCACTCGTTGGGTCAACGACAAAGGCCAAGCCATTTATGACACCAATGAAGACGTGTCTTATCTCGATGGATTTATACTTGATATTACTGAGCGTCACGAAGCGCAGCTGAAAATTGCTCGACAACAAGACTTACTTGAATCAATGAGTAAACAAGGGCAAATAGGTGCGTGGGAAATAAACTTAAACACCAATGCTGTATATTGGTCTGATGAAGTTAAAGCTATTCATGATGTGCCTAGCGATTATGAGCCAGAAATTACCACCGCAATAAATTTTTATAAGTCAGGTGAGCACCGACAAATTATTGAGACGCTATTTGAAAAGGCGATTACAACCGGTCAAAGTTGGAGTGTAGAACTTATTATACTCACCCATAAAGGAAACGAAATATGGGTTAAATCGATGGGGCAAGCTGAATTTAAAGAAGGCGAATGTGTTCGTGTTTTTGGCTCGTTTCAAAATATAGATGCGCACAAGCGGCTTGAATTAGAAAGCGAAAAAGCCAATAGATATAATAAAAACTTAGCCACACTTACGGTTTCTCCTGAGGTGCAAAGTAGCGACGTCGATAAAGTAAAATTACTGGCGGTAAAATCAATGTGTGAGGTGTTAGATGTTGACCGTGCCTCAGTATGGATTTTTAATGAGCAACGCGATGCAATGCTCTGCCACAGTTTATATATAAAAGGTGAGGGGCATGTTCACTCAAATAGTGAGCTGAGTGTGGAGCAATACCCCGCCTATTATGATGCAATTTATAAACAAAATTTAATTGCCATTGATGATGTGTATACCCATGCCGCTACCAGCGACTTTATTGATAGTTACGCTATCCCACTGAATGTTAAATCGATGCTTGATGCGGTAATCGCAACAGGTGATGGTAATTTAGGTATTTTATGTGCAGAAACCGTTGGTGAACCACGTCATTGGACCCAAGGTGAAGAAACCTATTTACGCTCTTTGGCCACTTTAGTTGGCAGTTCATTAGTTTCTCAACGCCGTAAGCAAACCGCTGAAAAATTAAAAGTAGCGCTTGTTCAAGCAAAAGAAGCTGGAGTAGCTAAAAGCCAATTTTTAGCCACTATGAGCCATGAAATTCGCACCCCAATGAATGGGGTGTTAGGCATGCTCGAGCTGATCCAATTAGAGCCACTGCCTAAACATGTAGAAACCAAAGTAGGTATAGCCAAACAAAGTGCGCATTCTTTATTAGCGGTTATTAACGACATTTTAGATTTTTCAAAAGTTGAGGCGGGTAAAGTTGAATTAGAAAGCATTAACTTTAATGCCCGTGATCTGATTGGGTATGTTGCAGAGGCTCAAGCTTTGAGTGCGCAAGGCAAAGGCATAGAAATTATTTTAGATTTAGTTGCTGTAGAGCCCTCGCATCTAAAAGGCGATCCTAGTCGAATTCGTCAAGTTTTGACCAACTTACTCAGTAATGCGGTTAAATTTACTAGTCAAGGTGAGGTGGTGATCAGCGCGTCGATAAAGCCGACTGATCAAGGGCTTGAATTTAAGGTAAGTGTAAAAGATTCTGGAATAGGTATAAGTAAAGAAAAACAAAAACAGTTGTTTAGCCCGTTTACCCAAGTGGATGCATCAACCACCCGAGAATATGGGGGTACAGGCTTAGGGCTCGCTATATGCAAGCAGTTATGTGAACTTATGGGTGGATACATTAGTGTTAGCAGTGAAATAGGCAAAGGCAGTGTGTTTACTGCACAAATGATACTTGAGGAAGGGGAAGAGCAAGAGCGCTATGTACCCAATGTAAATATTAATGAGCTCACTATTTTGGTGGTTGACGATAACCAAACAAATCGATTAGTGATCAGTGAGCAGTTAGGGCATTGGGGAGCACATGTTGAATTAGCAAGTGATGCCAAACAAGCGCTTGAAATGTGTGAAAATAGAATTAAAAACCAACAAAAAGTATATGATATCGCTGTATTAGACATGCAAATGCCAGATATGGATGGTATTGAGCTGTGTAAAATATTAAAAGCGGATGCTAATTATCAACCTATGCCATTAGTCATGATGACCAGTATTGCGGGTATGGAAGATGCGCAGCGTTACTCTGATGCAGGTTTTCAAGCGTATTTTCCAAAACCGGTGACCACGGCAGATTTAATTTCAGCGCTTTCAGTTATTGCCAATAATCCGCAAAAGCAGGCTCTTCCGCTTGTGACGCCTGGCTTTATTGCGTCAATGCGAAAAGACGAAGCGGATAAACCGGCTGAAATATTACTGGTCGAAGATAACCCTATTAATCAACAAGTCTCCACTTTAATGTTAAAGAAATTGAGCTGCGAAGTGACAGTGGCAGAGAACGGTCAGCAAGCAATAGAGATACTCAGCGCTCATGAAAAAGGGCATTTTAGCCTTGTATTAATGGATTGTCAGATGCCAGTCATGGACGGTTACAGTGCCACCACCGCAATAAGGAACAATGCGGCAGGGGAGCAACATAAAGCAATTAAAATTATTGCCTTGACCGCTAATGCGATGGAATCTGACAAACAGCGTTGTATTGATGCCGGAATGGACGATTATTTAAGTAAACCAATTCAACTAGACGTTTTAAAACAAAAATTAGAACAGTATTTTTAAGGTTATAAACAATGAACAAAGCAATAGAAATTCGCGATGCAAAGCCTAGTGACGCAAAAACAATCTTACACTTTATCAATGAACTTGCCATATACGAAAAAGAGCCTGATGCAGTAAAAACCGATGAGCAAGCCATTTTAAACACCCTGTTTTGCGACGGCGCAACAGCGCATAGTTTAATATGTTTACAAGACGATGAGCCAATTGGCTTTGCCGTGTATTTTTACAACTACTCTACTTGGTTAGGTAAAAATGGTCTCTATTTAGAAGATTTATATGTTAGCCCAGATAGCCGTGGAAATGGCGCTGGTAAAGCCATTATGAAAGAGCTGGCAAACAGAGCAATAAACAAAGACTGTGGTCGCTTTGAGTGGGTGGTACTTGATTGGAATAAACCTGCGATTGATTTTTATAATAGCATGGGGGCTGAGCCACAAAATGAATGGATTATTTATCGTTTAACGGGCCAAGCATTGATTGATTTTGCAAACAAAGATTAGGGTCTGTTGACCTTTTAAGGTTAAATTTGCAGCAGTCTGTTTGGTATTTAGGCAAGGCAGAGCCTAAGTGGTGTGGTTATTCCCCATAAATAGGCGATAACGCAGCATCAATGCCAAACAGGCGCTGCCCTTCGGGTTCTGCCTAGGGGCGATTTACTCTTTGTTGCTCGGTTTTGACTTAGCCCACTAGGTTACAAACCTCGCGCCGCGATTAAACCGCCCCTAGTTTGAACAAATTTTAATCCGCAAAGGTTAACAGACCCTAGTGCCGAATATGGCCAGTAATATACCTAGTTTTTGTTAAGCTAAGCGCTACAGAACTTATAAGAGCAATTTATGGTTAATCAGCATTGGCAAAAAGCGCGTCAGAGCCGCGATGCGCGTTTCGATGGGCTTTTTTATGTAGCGGTAAAAACCACAGGTATTTATTGTCGGCCAATTTGCCCCGCGCCCACTGCGCATGAAAAAAATGTAACCTACTACCAGTTTGCGCACTCTGCTGCGCAAGCAGGGTTTAGGCCTTGTATTCGTTGCAGGCCCGATAGTGCACCAGGTAGTGCTGCTTGGCAGGGAGCAAAAACCACTGCCTTACGCGCTAAACAGTTAATTGATCAATTTAACGAGTGTGATTGTGAAGTACTTGCAGCGCGTTTAGGAATAAGCAGTCGCTATTTAAGACGACTTTTTTCTCAACATTTTGGTCTTTCAGTTACTCAATATCGATTATTCAATCAATGCCATTTTGCAAAAAAATTGATTCAAGAAACCAGCTTACCGCTTACCGAGATAGCGTTTGCCTCAGGCTTTAAAAGTGTACGACGATTCAATGATGCTTTTTTAAAACAACTTAATATCGCGCCCTCAGCGCTTAGAACTACCAGGCACCCAACTGATCTTGGGCTCACCTTAATTTTGCCTTTTCGTCCACCGTATAACTGGCAAGCATTGCATGGGTTTTTAGCAAAACGACTTATAGAGCCAATAGAGTGGTTAACGCCAACCAGTTATGGGCGTACTTTTACTTATAAATCGTGTAGAGGCCGCTTTAATGCTGAATTTATTTCAGATAAACATCATTTTCGGGTGCAAATTGATATAGATAATACGCAATATTTACAGCCAGTTATTAACAACATTCGCCGTGTACTTGATTTAGATGCAGATACTTATTTAATTGAGGCGCATTTAAGCGAACACATTAATAATGCATTTCCACTTACTAAAGGCTTAAGGTTACCGGGTATTTGGTCAAGCTTTGAAGCGGGCATTCGCGCTGTGTTAGGTCAGCAGGTGAGTGTAACTGCGGCGCATAATTTAGTGACTCAATTAGTGCAACAGCTTTCGGAGCAACAAGAGGGAAAGATGTACTTTCCAACACCTGAAGTAGTGTCAGGTAGTGATTTTGCTTTTTTTAAAATGCCGCAGGCACGTAAAAATGCACTGCATAATCTCGCTGAATTTTGTGCTATTCACCCCAAGGAGGATGATTTAGACCAATGGCTTACTTTAAAAGGAATTGGCCCTTGGACGGTTAATTACGCAAAACTGCGCGGTCAAAGCCAACCCGATATTTTACTTGATGGCGATTTAGGGGTTAAAAAAGCCCAAGCGGCAGCAAGCTCGTTTGAATCTGCGAACTGTGCACCATTTCGATCTTACTTAACTTTTCAACTTTGGCAGCAATTATGATAGTGCAAACCAGTTTACCCAGTCCGATTGACGATATTATTATTCAGGCAACTGAAAACGGTATTAGTTATGTGGGGTTTTATCCACCGACCAGTTATGTCAGTACGCCTTTAAATAAGGTGACTAATTCACATGTTTTATCTTGTGTGGCGCAGCTTAATGAGTATTTTGCTCATACGCGTACTGAGTTTGATTTAGAGCTTGATACTGGCGGCACGCCATTTCAGCAAAGCGTATGGCAGGCATTACAAAGCGTACCGTTTGCTAAAGTGGCAACCTATAAAGATATTGCCATACAATTAAATAATCCTAAAGCAGTGAGGGCGGTGGGGGCTGCAAATGGCAAAAACCCAGTCAGCATTATTGTGCCGTGTCACCGCATCATTGGTGCAAATAAAAAGCTAACTGGTTATGCTGGTGGCCTAGAGCGTAAGCAATGGTTACTAGAGCACGAAGCAAAATAAATAAAATAGCGTTTCCAAATTTGTATTCTCTGCACTTTAGGGTAGCATAAGCGCACTTTTTATTTGAAGGCACGGCCATGGCGCAATTATACTTTTACTACTCTGCAATGAATGCAGGTAAATCAACCACTTTATTACAATCAGCGTTTAATTATAAAGAGCGCGGTATGGAGCCGGTGATCCTCACCGCAGCCATTGACGATAGAGCAGGAGTGGGCAAAGTATCCTCACGTATAGGCCTTCAAGCAGATGCACATATTTATGATGCGGATAAAGACGTATACGAGCTAATTAAATCGCTCAATAGTGATAAAAAACGCCATTGTGTACTCGTGGATGAATGTCAGTTTTTATCTAAAGATCAAGTTATGCAGTTAACCGATGTAGTCGATGAGTTAGGTATTCCCGTATTGTGTTACGGCTTAAGAAACGACTTTAGAGGTGAGTTATTTAGCGGCTCGCAATATTTACTTGCTTGGGCTGATAAGTTAATAGAACTTAAAACGGTGTGTCATTGTGGGCGTAAAGCAAATCACGTATTACGTACCGATGAAAATGGCGAGGCTATTGCCGATGGCAACCAAGTAGAAATTGGCGGCAACGATCGTTATGAATCGGTGTGCCGCAAACATTATAAAGCCGCGTTAAATATGGGCCGTTAAGGCTTTAATAAAGGTATCTATATCCGCTTTGGTAATACCTAAATGGGTTACTAGCCTAAGCTGCTTACTTGGGCTAAACACAATGTCCTGTGCTTTTAAATCGGCTGCTAGTTTTGTGATGTTTATGTTGTTATCAAACGTAGCGTAAACCATGTTTGTGGTATTACTCATGTTTACGTTAAAACCTGCCACGTTATTTAACTGCTTTGCTAAATAACGTGCATTAGCGTGGTCATCGACTAAACGTTGAGTGTTATTTTCTAAAGCATATTGCCCCGCAGCAGCTAATATACCCGCTTGGCGCATACCGCCGCCAAGCACTTTTCGCCAGCGTCTTGCTTTGGCTATCAATGCTGTTGAACCAAGCAATAATGAACCAACAGGTGCACCTAATCCTTTTGATAAGCAAATAGATACAGAGTCAAAATGTTGGGTTATTTCTTTAATATCAACGTTAAGCTCGGCAGCGGCATTAAAAGCGCGAGCGCCATCTAAATGCAGTGCTAAGTTATGTTGGTTAACAAATTCGCGTGCTTTGAGTAAATAATCAATACCGAGTACTTTGCCACCTATGGTGTTTTCAAGGCTCAGTAATCGCGTTTTCGCAAAGTGGCTATCATCGGGTTTTATTGCAGCAGCAATTTTAGTAAAACACAAGCTACCATCGGCTTCATTTTCAATAGGCTGTGGCTGAATAGAGCCTAAAACGGCAGCGCCACCGCCTTCAAACTTGTAGTTATGAGCATTTTGGCCACATATATACTCGTCGCCGCGTTCACAATGGGCCATTAATGCAAGCAGATTTGTTTGTGTGCCTGAGCTACAAAAAAGTGCATCTTGCACATTAAAACGTAATCGAGCATAAGCTTCTAATTGGTTTACACTTTCATCATCGCCATAAACGTCGTCGCCGACGGGGGCATGATACATAATATCCCGCATTTTGCTGCACGGCTTTGTTACTGTATCTGAGCGAAAATCTATCATGGGGTGTCCTTAAGTGGCTTTATACTAATTCTTCACAAATTTGTTCTCGGGTGGCTTTATCAAAATAGCTCCATGCAATAAAGCGACTGACTTTTTGCCCTTGTGCCATTTCAACAATTTTAAATTCACTAATAGGCTGTTGTTTTAGCTGTGCTTCTAAGGCTGCTAGAGTTTCTTTTTTAGAAACCAACGAGGTAAACCAAATTACTTGGTCACTGTGATCCCTGCTTTCTTTGATCATGTTAGAAATGAATGCTAACTCACCACCTTCACACCATAGCTCATTACTTTGTCCGCCAAAATTAAGTGCTTGCGAAGGCGTTTTGCCTAAGTTTTTCCATTTACGTTCACTGCCTTTATTGGCTTCTTCTGCACTGGCGTGAAATGGCGGGTTACACATCGTTAAATGATACAAATCTTTCGCATTAACCACCCCTTTAAAAATATGCTCGGGATTTTTTTGTTGTTTAAGCGTTATTTTTAGATTATTGAACTGAGCGAGCTGCTTGGCTATTTTTATTGCTGCAGAGTCTATGTCGCTGCCAGTAAAGTGCCATTGGTATTCGCTATTGCCCGTTAGCGGGTAAACTAAGTTAGCGCCAGTGCCTATATCAAGCACTTTAATTTGTCGGCCAGTGGGAATAATCTGCTGATTATCTTCGCTGAGTAAGTCAGCTAAGTAATGAATATAGTCAACTCTTCCTGGAATAGGTGGGCATAAGTTGTGCTCAGGTATGTCCCAAAAGTTAATGTTGTAATGACTTTTTAATAGCGCCTGATTCAAGGTTTTTACAGCTAAGTTATTACTAAAATCAATACTTTGATTGCCTGCTGGAGTCGTAATTAAAAAAGCAGTTAACGAAGGGGTTTGCGAGGTAAGCAAATTAAAATCGTAACCATTTTTGTGTTGATTGCGCGGATGTAATTTAGAACGAGTTGATTTTGCTTTCATGAGGCTTTTTTAACAACAGGAATAAAAGCCAATAGTAACAAATACAGACAGAAAAAGTGCATAATTTTCCCTTTGGCTTACCAGGTATTACTGGTAGGATGAGTTGTTAGCAATTATAAGGAATTCGCTTTGGCAGTTACTCAAGAGTCTGTTTTTATTAAATTAGATGACCATCAAACACTGCATTTACGCCGTATCGCCAATCAGAAGCCAAGTGGGCCTGTGGTGTTATTAATTCATGGTGCGGTAGAAAATGGCAAAATATTTTACACTCATAGCAATAAAGGGTTAGCGCCTTTTTTAGCTGAACACGGATATTGTTGTTACGTAGCTGATTTACGCGGGCGTGGTGAAAGTAAACCTGCTATTTGTAAGCAAGCACGGTATGGACAAACTGAGGCGATTGTTGAAGATATTCCGGCATTTATTGAAAAAATTGAACAGTTAGAGAGTAAAAAACCTGACTTTTTAGTTGCTCATTCTTGGGGTGGGGTGTTGCTTAATAGCGTGTTTGCTCGCTTCCCTGAGCTGATAAACGATGTAAAAGCGTGTGCCTATTTTGGTTCAAAGCGTTCGCTATTTAATAACCACCCTAAAAAGTTATTTCAGGCCAATTTGATTTGGTATTTTATGGCGCCAATATTAGCGAAAAAACACGGTTATTTACCAGCAAAACGCTTAAAGTGGGGCAGTGATGATGAAACTCAAAAGTCGCATTATCAAAGTATGCAGTGGGCTAAGAAAAATCCGTGGATAGACAGTGATGATGGCTTTGATTACGCTAAAACATTAGCAAATCTCACGCTTCCTCCAACGTTACATATTGCGGCAGTAAAAGATAAAGCATTGGCACAGCCTATCGATATTCAAAAGTTTATTGATGAGTCAGGTACTGGGGTGCAAAAAATGCAAATATATGGCCGCCGCTTTGGGCACAAAGTAGATTACGACCATATTAATATGCTTACCCATCCACAGGCACGCCAAGAACAATTTATAGATGTGCTTAATTGGTTTGAGGCAACGAGAGCAAACTAAGTAAAGGGGCTTCATAACGCTGCCATTTATCAAGGCTTTTGTTATTTACAGGCTGCCTAATCGCATGTTTACTGAGCGTTGTAACGGCGCTTTTATTTTTGTAAAAGTCTAAACAAGTCTGTTCAAATTCACAGCCAGTAAAACTCAATAGTGCGGTTAATTGATCTTTAGGGTTTTCAATTAACTGCTCATAACTTAAATTATAAATAGCTAAGCGGTTAAATTGCTGCCAATGGCTCATCAGTTTTTCATAAAGCTGATGGTACAAAGTAAATTCATTCAAATCACAAAAATAGGGTTCGTTTTCAGCAAAGTAATTAGTAAACACTGAAAATGCGGTTGCGTTAAAGTTGCGAGTCAGGTTAATAAACTTAGCGTCTGGGAATAGAATATAAATTAACCCTAAGTTTTGGTAATTGCTAGGCAGTTTATTGATCACAAATGCGCAATTGCTCCCAGAAGAACTTAAGGTATCTAAATATATAGCTCTGGCTTGGTTAATTAAAGGCGTTGTTAGCTTAGTTAAGCATTGAGGGTAGCGTAATCTTGTTTTATGTTCTAAAAAAGCAACTACCTTACTACTAATACTGGTGTCTTCTCCAAGCGTTGCCCATTGACTGTGCCCTGATAACATTTGCTCAAGTAGGGTTGAACCGCTTCGTGGCATACCAATAATAAACACGGGCGTAACAGGATACTGCTTATTTAGGTTTGCTAAATTGAGCACACTTTCATTGTTATATTCAATAAGTTGATCATAAAACTCAATTAAATCCTCAGTATTAAATTCACTGAGTTTACGTTGTTGCTGATTGGCAATAACAAAGTAATTAAATGCTTGATCAGTATCGTCTAACTTGTCGTAACTTTTAGCTAAAGCATAGTAGCAGACCATTTTTAAGCGTAGGTTATTTGTTTGCGTTAAAAAATGGTGTAACTGATCAATGTAATTATTTGCTTTATTAAAGCGCCCTAATTGTACCAATTCAAATAAAACATAAGCCGTAACCGGTGCTATTCCAAGCTTTAATGACTCCTCAAATGTGGCCTGTGCTTTATCGAGCTCGCCAAAGTTTAAATAATGCTGAGCTAAATAATAATGGGTGTCTGGGTTGTCTGTGGCAATGCTTGTTGCGTATTCGAGTACTTTTTGCGCGTCCTCAGGGGAGTTGACTGCATTAAATGCATCACTTAATGCATACAAAGGTTCTAATACATAAGGGAGGTGCTGACACGCTCGTTGTAGTATATACACAGCGGCATCAAATTGTTCTAAACGCAGTGCTACCTTACCTAGGCCAAACAGGGCGTCACCATTGTCAGGCTCTGCTTGTAATAGCGTTTTGTAATGAAACTCAGCTTCTCTAAGCTTGTTTTGTGACAATAACTCATTCGCTTTTTTTAGTAGCATAATACAACTAATATTCTTTTTATTTAATATAACCCCAAAGCCACAAAAAATGCGAGTGTAAAAGTCATTTTAAATGGGTTTATAAAGGGCAATAAAAAGGCGAAATGCATTACACATTTCGCCTTTGATTATCATTAACACATTTTAGAAAGTATAGGTTGCTTTAGCGTAGTAAAAGCCACCATTAATCCCGTATGGAGATGTTTCGTAGTACTTACCACCCCAGTTGTTATTTGGTGCTACGGAGAAATCAAGTTTTTCTGCTTCTTGATCCAGTAGGTTTTGTGCACCGACTGAGAAACTAATTGAGTCATTCATGAAGTAAGTTACTTCAACATCTAACGTCACAGCTGCGTCAGCCATTTTAGCCGTTTCATCATAATCTACGTGAACGCCTTGGTACTCACCAAAGTAATTAAGGCGAGAAAATGCTGAAAAGCTTTCCCATTGTTGTGCCCAGCTCAGTGTTGCACGGTGATTAGGTAAGTCATTTTCAAGACGACTTACTTTAAACGCACCGGTAATATCACTTGAACGTGTTACTTCTGTTTCATTCCAGTTGTAAGCTAAGCTAAATGTCGAGCTACCACTGAACAATTCAGCTGAGTAGTTAGCAACTAAGTCAACACCTTGCGTTGTGGTGTCAAAGTCATTGGTAAAGAAACTAACTTGCGCTAGGTTTTGTACGTTAGGTACGCCCGCAGCTTCAAGGGTGTCTTTATCTGCTTGGCTAAGTTCGATTTTATCTGATTGGCTAATACGATCATCTACTTGGATGTTGTAGTAATCAACTGTTAAGAATAAATCGCCAATGGTGTATACCGCGCCAAAGGTGTAGCTTTGTGATTCTTCAGGCTCAAGTTCAGTACCGCCTAATTGAATAGCAATTGGGTTTGTAGGTGGTAACAAGGCTGAGTCTACTAATACACCGCTGCTTAAGTTAGTTTGTACGTTACTAACATTCGCTTGGCCTACGGTAGGTGCACGGAAACCAGTACTAATTGAACCACGAATATTCAGATCATCAGTAAGGTGGTATTGACCCATTAACTTATAGTTAGTGGTTGAACCAAAGGTATCGTAATCTTCGTAGCGAAGCGCTAAGCCCATTAAGAACTCTTCAGTGAATGGCGCCTCAATATCAATGTAAGCTGCATAGTTTCGACGGTCGTATTCGCCTGCATCTGATGGTTTAAATCCAGGGAAACCGTTAGAACCAATACCAAAACCTTGATCAGTTAGTGGGCCAGCTATAAACGAAGCTTCATCGCCTGATACCACGGTAAAGGTTTCTTCATGCCACTCTAAACCACCGGCAATGTTTACATCGTAAGCTAAGTCAAAGTCAAAACCCTTTGAAATATCAAAATTAAAGTTTTTCTCTAATTGTTCATATTTACCTGGGCTAAAATCACGCGGGCTATCTGGACCCAACGATGCATTGATTGTGTCGTATATAAAGTAGCGAGATTCGTTGTAACCTACAGTACCGCTTAAATCATAGTAAGCGCCTTCTAAAAAGCCGCCAGTAAACTCACCTTTAGTACCAATAGTGAGTGACGTATCTGTGATATTACCACCAAAGTTTGGTGTAAAACCGCCCGGAAGCATTTCGTTAAATGCGAAACAATCAGGGTTGTTTGCTACACCATTAATGTAGTCAGGGTTATCAAGAACGTTGTCATCAATCATGATTGTTGGACAATTACCGCTCATATCGCCGGTTAAATCACCAACAAGGAGTGTTTCGCCACCATCGTTTGAGTATGCACCAGGGCGAGTATGTGGGTTACGGTAATAAAAACCACCACGTACATCACGCTCAGAATAGTTACCAAACATATAAAATTGTGAGTCATTAGTTAGCTCTAAACCAACATTACCAAAGATAGAGATGTCGTCATCAACCTCTGGTGCACCCCATACTTGGGTGAACGGAGCAATGTCTGGAACGCCTGCAGCATCAAGTGCTGTGGCATCGGCTCTTTGTACTGAACGGCTGGTCGCATCGGCTGTTTTGTACTGAAAACTTAAATTTGCAAAACCGCTATCGGTAAATGGTAAGCCCACATTACCTGAAATTTGGGTTGTATCGCCGTCGCCTTCGTAATATTGACCTTTACGAACTTCGAACGATCCGCCTTCTGAGGCATCTTTAAGCTGGAAGTTTAAAACCCCAGCAATTGCATCAGAACCATATTGTGCAGCAGCACCATCACGCAGTACTTCTACTTGTTTTAGTGCAATACTTGGAATAACTGAAATATCGGCACCTTGAGCACCATCGTTTATACCACCACCTAAAAAGGCAATAACAGATGCGCGGTGACGGCGTTTACCGTTTAATAGAATGAGTGTACTGTCTGAAGGTAATCCGCGTAAATTTGCAGGGCGAACTAATGATGCAGCATCACTAATTGGCATTGAGTGAACGTTTAAAGAAGGAATAGCCCCTTTTAATAGCTCTAACATATCAGTATTACCTGATTTGCTAAGCTCTTCGCCACCGATAATATCGATAGGTACAGGTGAATCACCAATAGAGCGAGGCGCAGAGCGCGTACCAACTACGGCAATTTTTTCTACATTTTTGTTTACTTTAACTTCGGTTTGCTCTTCTTGAGCAATTGCTGAACCAGAAACAAATAAGCCTGCGGCTGTTGTTGCTAGAGCAAATTTGATCGCCTGTTGAAGCGCATTGCTTTTTAATTTCATTCTAAATATCCCCAGTTAGAATTGATTTGTATAGTCTATTTACTGACTTATTATTGTGGACATTTCACATTCAATGGGGAGCAAATATTGCTAACTCACTCCTAAAAGCTTAATTAATTAAGCGCACCTCCTGTGAGTCCTCGAAATAGACTATAGATAAAAAAGCTAAAGAGGGCAATGGCTAATTAACTAGTATTTAACAAGTTGAAACAAATGGTTTATCTAAAAACAACGCGGGGTTAATCATAACTAGAGCGAGAAAAGGCAGTAAAAGCAGGCATTGATACATAATAACTATTTAAATAAGCTATTTTAGTTATTTTCTATTATTGAATTAAATTGATTTACTGTTGATATTTTCACCATGGTGTTTTTTCCATGCAGCCAGCTTTTCTTTATATTCATCCCACACGCAAGGGCAGCAGCTTCCGCCGCCACAGCATTCATCAGATTTTGGTCTTTCGGGTTTAGTACTAGGGATGATTTTTTGCATTTTTTATTACAAAAGTGGAAAAAAGGACCCTTAGAATAAATGATTGGCTAAAGCGTGTAAATTATTCTTTGTGAACTTAGAGTGCTGTGTGAAAATACCCACTATGCGATTATATAAAGTTATTCATCGTGCGCCCTGGCGGGTTGCTAAAATAAGTAAAAAGCGACAACAACTACGCTTTCGTCGTGCTATGGTCGCGCTTAAAATAGCTCTAGCTCAAGAAAGGCAAGAAACCAAAGAGATGCTAATAACCTACAGGCGTTATACGCAAGGGCAAACAAACAAAGCAGAGCTAAAACGCGCCAACGAGCAGTTTGTTGATATATTAAAAGGATTGGGGCTAGGCGTGTTTGCGTTATTACCGTTTGCACCATTAACTATTCCATTGGTTGTTAAACTAGGGCAGTTAGTGGGCGTTGATGTATTGCCGAGTTCTTTTAGTATGAATAAGCCTATTAAAGAAATTGATCAACAAATTGCTCAACAAAACCAAGAGCAAGACTCAACCCCCCCCGAAAAGAAGTGAGCTAGTAGAACATAATTAGCTATACCTTTTAACAGTGCTTATTGTTATGCTAAGGCATCATTTTCTATTATGTGAGTCATTAATGAGTGCTTTACTTCGTCATACCTCTTCAGGAATTCCTCTATCTTTTATTGTTAAAAATGAATTAACAGACTGGCTTACTCAGCAACCAAGCTTTGTGCAGCAGTGGCTTGTAAATACCGATTTTGAAAAGTCTGGACTGGCGTTAATACCAAACGCAGAAACCGGTGAATTAAGCCACGTATTTTGCATTATGCAGCGAGCCGATGATTTTTGGGCCGCAGGCGATCTCGCAAGTAAATTACCTAAAGGCTGCTATCAAATTCAAGGCGATAAATCTTTAGTTTCTCAACTTGCTTTAGGTTTTGTGTTAGGTGGTTATGAGTTCAGTGAGTACAAGCAAAAAGCCACAGCGAAAGCTCAGCTTGGCATTGCTGATAAAACATTATACGAACAAGTAAAACAACAGGCTGATGCAATTAATCTTGCCCGTGACTTAGTAAATACCCCCGCTGCGGATATGATGCCGCAGCACTTATCACAGGTAATGAGCGATTTAGCTGATACATTTGACGGTGAGTTTACCCAATGGGTAGGCGATGAGTTATTAGAGCAAAATTACCCAACTATTCATATGGTAGGACGTGCAAGTGAAAACAAACCACGGTTACTCGATTTAAAGTGGGGGGCGGTTGATGCGCCACAGATTACATTAGTAGGTAAAGGTGTATGTTTTGACTCAGGTGGGCTGGATTTAAAACCAAGTTCAGGCATGCGCAACATGAAAAAAGACATGGGCGGGGCAGCGCACGTTATTGCCTTGGCTCAATTAATTATGGCTGCTAACTTACCAATACGCCTTCGCGTGTTAGTCCCTGCGGTTGAAAATGCTGTTTCGCGTAATGCATTTCGCCCTGGCGATGTAGTAAAAACTCGTAAAGGTATTATGGTTGAAATAGATAATACTGATGCAGAAGGGCGACTAGTACTGTGTGATGCGTTAAGCGAAGCACAAAACGATGATCCTGAATTAATCATTGACTTTGCTACCTTAACTGGTGCGTGCCGTGTTGCTTTAGGGACAGAACTGCCAGGCTTTTTCTCAACGGAACGTGATGTAGCTAATGCGATTATGGACTCGGGGATGCAAGTTAATGACCCTGTATGGCAATTACCGTTATTTGAGCAATACAGACCATTTTTGAAAAGCGATGTGGCTGATATGACTAACTGTTCAAGTACGCCATTTGGTGGTGCAATTACTGCTGCGCTTTATTTGAAAGAGTTTGTAGAGCCAAATACACCATGGGTTCACTTTGATGTAATGGCATGGAACTTACGAGCATTACCAGGGCGCCCAGCAGGTGGTGAAGCTCTGGGTGTTCGTGCAGTATTTACTTACCTACAAAATCGATTTAACTAACCTAACTAGGGTTAACTAAATCAAACATATCTTGCCTTGAGTTATTTGATGTTAAAGCGCATATAACTCAAGGGGTAAACCATCTGGATCGGCAAAAAAGGTGAATTTTTTGCCGGTTATTTCATCTTCTCTTATTTCTTCTACGTCGATTCCATGCGACTCTAAGTACGTTTTACTGTTTTCTACACTACTAACCTTAAATGCTAAATGTCTAAGTCCTTGTGCTTCGGGATAGCTTGGTCTACTTGGCGCATCTTTAAACGAAAATAATTCTAACTGACTACCATCTGGTAAAGCTAAATCGAGCTTATAAGACTTTCGCTCTGCTCGATAATGCTCATTGATAATTGTAAGTTTTAATATTTCACTATAAAAATGTTTAGAGCGAGGGTAATTACTGCAAATAATGGCTACATGATGAATGCCTAATAGCTGCATATAAATTTTCCTTAAAAAGCAAAAAGCGCACTGAAAGCAGTGCGCTGTTTATAAATACATATTTGCTTGGTGTAATATTAGCTTTTAGCTAGGCTCTGCGTCTTTACAGGCTTTTACAGCTGGTGCAACAAGCTCTAAACCTGTTTTATCACACGGTGGAAGTTTAGCATCGCTAACAGCAATGGGTGTTACTCGCTCGCCCCATTTGATATAGCTTGCCGCCCACGTTAGGCCTGCTCCAAATGCAGCCGACATAATATTGGCATGCGGCTTAATTAAACCTTGCTCAACGGCCTCACACAGCGCAATGGCAATCGTTGCAGCAGAGGTATTACCGTATTCGCCAATGTTCACCATTACTTTGCTGTCTTCAACCTTTAAACGGTGTTGAATTGCTTGAATAATGCGTAAATTAGCTTGATGAGGAACGAGTACATCGATATCGTCTAACTTGAGATTAGCTTGTTCAAGCACATCGTCACAGGCTTCACTCATGCCTTTAACGGCACGTTTAAATATTTCACGGCCTTCAAATAAAAGATCCGATGGACCAATTGGCTCATACTTATTTAAATCACTGCCGAAATTAGTAATGTGTAAAATATCACGATCTTCGCTGTCACAGCCGGTTTTAGTCCCTAGTAATCCAGCAGGTGTTTCTGCTGCTTCAAGCACAACGGCACCGGCACCATCACCAAATAAAACGGCACTGTCGCGTCGTGCCCAGTTTACGTACCACGTCATGCGTTCAGCGGCAATAACTACGGCTTTTTTGATCATCCCAGCCTGTATTTGCGCTGTCGCAGCTTGTAAAGCATATAAAAAACCAGAACATGCTGCGTTAGTGTCCATGGCTGCAGCGCCTGTGGCACCTATATTTTTTTGTACTAATGAGGCGGTGTTTGCCACTACAGTTGACGGTGTGCATGTTGCTAAAATAACTAAATCGATATCTTTTGCATCTATGCCTGCACATGCAATGGCGTGCTTTGCAGCAACACTGGCAAGCTCGGCAGTACTAACATGGCTAACTCTGCGAGACTTAATACCGGTACGTGTGGTGATCCACTCATCGGTGGTATCTACAATTTCACTTATTTCGTCGTTGCTGATGCTGGCTGGTGGAATGCATTTACCCCAACCAGTGATATGTGCGTAAGGCATAGTGTGTTCTCTTAAAAGTGGTATGACGTGTTCGTCTAATGAATACGTTATAACAAAAATTAGCTGTTAACACTAGTTTATAGCATGGTTTGCATAGTAATTACTGCTATTTTACGGACTATTTGCTGCATTTTTGTTTAAAGGTAAGTGGCTTGTTTTTATTGTGTTAATCAAATGATTTTAATGATTGTGTGTGTTTTACACGATAGCTCATAGGCCTTATACACATATTAGAATACGAACGCTTTGTTGACTATATATGCTTGAGTGCGGCTGAGTGAGCAGCTAATATGAGGCGCATATTATGGAATCATTACTGTAAAAAGCATTATTTATAATGGATAACAAAGCAGTGTATATTCAAACAGGTGAACCTTATTGTGTTAATAAAAACCGACCCGGCTATTAGCCGATTATTAATGCTGCGCAGTGGTGCCATTGTTGTCCAGCTTATTGCGGTACTCAGTGTTTATTTTTTACTAGATCACCAAATTGCACTTATGCCGCTGTTAGGGGTTATTGCTGTTGAGGCGGTTTTTCAGTTAGCCAGTGTCTTTGCCTACCGACAGGTAAACCAAGCAAAGCCCGCTGGTATGTTGATGCAACTGACCGCAGACGTGCTTTTTTTAACTATTTTGTTGTCTTTAAGCGGTGGCGCAACTAACGCATTTGTGTCGTTACTATTACTACCTATTATGATAGCCGCAATAACATTGGGTGCTCGAGGGCTTGCCTATATTGCTGTGTTGGCCATTGCCGCCTACAGTTTATTATTAATTAAAATGCCCGAACACAGTATGCACCAAATAAATATGAGCGGTCATTTTATTAGTATGTGGGTTAATTTTGTTCTAAGTGCCTGTGTGATAGCCTTAGTTATAGGGGCTATGAACCGTGCTTTACAGCAGCGTGAGCGAACTATTTCGAAGGTTAGAGAAAAACAGCTGCGCAGTGAACAACTGGTTATCCTCGATGGCGCAGCGGCGCAAATTACTCATCAATTAGCAACACCGATTGCTAATTTACAATTATTGTTTGAAGAACTTTTAGAAGAGCATCCCAATAATGATGTCATTCAGCAAATGCGAATACCGCTGTCGCAGTGTCGCACTCAGCTGGATGATTTTAGAATGCTCTCAGTGCAGCTTCGTAATAAACAAACTCAAGTACCGATTGAGTCTAAGCAGCTGCAAGTAAAGTTGAATGATACCCTATTATTACACTACCCAGATCAGCAAATAATTTGGCTTAATGAGGCACCCGAAGCCACTTTACAAAGTGATGCTATGCTGTTTCCTGCAATTTTAAATTTATTACAAAATGCGGTTATTGCTAATCAAAAACACGCTCAAATGCAATTAGAATTGAGTTGGCAACAGCCGGATGTACAAAGTATTGCTTTCGTTGTTCGGGACTTTGGCGCTGGTTTTTCACCCTCGCAATTAGCTGAATTAGGTGGGCAGCTCATGCCGAGCGAGCAAGGCATGGGAATAGCGGTTATGTTATCAAACGCCACCTTTGAGCGGTTAAACGGCTCGTTGACGGTATATAATCACCCCGAAGGCGGGGCGGTTGCAAAAGTAACTTTGCCACTATTAACAGCAGAGACAAAAGCATGAAGCTACTTATTATTGAGGATGATATCAATTTAGCAGCGACGTTGGCGCGGCGGTTAACTAAATACGGGTTTAATTGCGAGATCGCACATAATCACACTGATGCACTTCTAAAGGCTCGCCAGCAACAGCCTGACTGTATTTTATTAGATATGAAGCTGGCTGATGAGAATGGACTAACGCTGATTGCACCGCTGCGCCATTTACTCACACATGCTCATATTGTATTGCTGACTGGCTTTGCAAGTATAGCAACGGCGGTTGAGGCGATGCGCTTAGGCGCTAATGACTATTTGACCAAACCAGTTGATATGGCAAGTTTATTAAAAGCACTTAAGGTAGAGCTGGTAAGTACGACAGTAACCGAAATTTCTGAAGGGGTTATGTCGCCCGAGCGTCTAGAGTGGGAGCATATTCAGCATGTTTTACACAGTAATAGCGGTAATGTATCAATGACTGCAAGGCAGCTAAATATGCATAGGCGGACACTGCAGCGTAAATTACAAAAAAAACCAGTGCAGCAATAATGCAAAACCAAAGAATTATTTTATTCGATGCGCAATGTAAGCTGTGTAGTGCATGGTGCAATTTTGTTATAGCTCACGATCCTAGCATAAAATTTAAATTGTGCAGCGTGCAATCGCCAGCAGGGCAAGCATTACTTGCTCAATTTGGTTTTTCGACCACCGATTTTACTTCGATGGTATATATAGAAGGACAAAAACCCTATACCCGAAGCCAAGCCGTTTTTCGTATATTCAGCCAATTAGGGTATCCGTGGAAGTTGCTTAGCGTATTTAAGTTATTACCGCGAAAAGTGACAGATTGGTTTTATAACAAAGTAGCTAAAAACCGTTATACATTATTTGGCAAATACCAATACTGTCGAATTCCTCATCAAAAAGATAAAGATCACTACTTATAGCCACACTTTTAGCAAGTGCTCGATCACTAAGGCTGTGCTAAAATCGCGGCGTTAGATTACTAGTAAATAGGTTTTAAGGGCTTTTTCATGGCAAATACAGCGCACGCACTGCATATTTTAGTGAAACACAAAGAAATTGCAGAAGATATCATTAAGCAATTAGGCAAAGGCGCAAAGTTTCAAACCTTAGCTAAAAAGTATTCGTCATGCCCGTCGGGCAAAAAGGGCGGAGATTTAGGTGAGTTTAGACGCGGCCAAATGGTACCGCAGTTTGATAAAATCGCTTTTAGCGGCGCAATTTTAGAACCGCATTTAGTAAAAACAAAATTTGGCTGGCATGTTATTAAGGTGCTTTATCGTACTTAAATAACCTCATTTAGCCTTAAAATACAACCCCTTTATTAGTAGTTATACTGCAATTTAATTTGTCTGCTACAATGTTTGTCATTGAACCGCTCATTTTTATATGGGATTTATTTAAAAACGGCGTTGTTAGTCCATTCGATAGTAGGAGCTAAGAATGAAGCTATGCTTATTTTTCAGTCGTATTTTAATTTTATTGGGATTGCTTTTTAGTTCAATTAATAATGCTTATAGTGCACAAGAAGATATAGTGCTTGTACTGGCAAAGCCAAATGCACCATTTACCCAAAAAAATAGCTATATCACAACCTTATTAAAAAAAGCTTTTGCAGAAGTGGGGACTACGTTAAGCTTTTCTTATACAGATAAGCCAATGAATAATAAGCGTATTTTAGAAAGTTTGAACAAGAATTCAGAGATAACTCTAGCTTGGTTAAGCTTGGCAGAATCTCAAACAAATAACCTTTTACATACAAGTTATCCAATTTACCGAGGCCTTCATGCGAAGCGTCTCCTGATGATTAAAAAAGACCGCTTAGCCGACTTTGAAAAAATAAATAGCTTAGAACAACTTAAACCGCTGATCGCGCTTCAGCAGCAAAGTTGGTCTGATTATTATGTGTTAAAGAAAAATGGATTAACTGTTAATGGAGAGCTTGATTACTTTGGAATGCTCAAAGCGTTAGATGAAGGCTTAGGAGATTACTTCCCTCGCTCAGTTACGGCAATTCAAGCCGAAATAAACAAATATTCACAATACGACTTTGTGATCGAACCAAACATAATGCTGCAATACACTAGTCAGTATTATTTTTATTCTAACAAAGAAAATAAACACATTATTGAGTTATTACAAAAAGGCCTTGATAAATTAGCGCAAAAAGGCGAGCTTAATGCGCTATATGAGCAATTTTATGGGTATATTGAGAAAGATAACCACCTTAAAAAACGGCTTGTATTCAAATTGAATAACTAATTACTACTTTTAAAGTAGGGTTTTTATTGCTGAGCCTCTTCTTCACTTATTTGCTTAAGTGCTTGAATAAATGACTCACTCGGCTGCCCACCAGTAAGAGCATACTTATCATTTATAATAAAAGTAGGCACTGAAGTAATACCCATTTGCTTAAAGTTATTTTGCTCTTCGCGAACCGCTTGTACGTATTTATCTGAGTGTAAAATATCGCGGGCTGTGTCTTTGTTAAGGCCGACTTTTTCTACCACATCTAGTAATGCATCTTCTTGATTTAAATATTTTAAATCGGTGAAGTGTGCTTCAAAAAACGCCAATTTTAACTCAGTTTGCTTGCCTTCTTCACGAGCCCACATTAGCAAGCGGTGTAGATCAAAGCTGTTGATCATGATGCGTTTACCGTCAAAATTAAAGGTAAAGCCAGCTCGTTCACCCGCATCCGCCATATTTTGACGATTTCGCGCGCTTTCTTCTTCGGTTAAGCTGTATTTTTGCTGCAAATGCTCGTTTAAGTCTTGTCCTTCAAGTGGCATATCTGGATTAAGCTCAAAAGGGTGCCATGTAATATCCGCACTCATTTCTTCTTTTAGCTCGGTCAATGCGGTTTCTAGGTTCTTGTAACCGATAATACACCATGGGCACATTACGTCTGAGACGATATCAATTTTTAAGTTTTTCATAGGGATCCTTGAAGGATTGCTTAGTAATAACAATGGATATTGGGATGAAGTCTACATTATCAATCACTGAACACAAAAAGAGCAGCGAAGGTGCTGCTCTTTTTACATATTAGCTGTTTAAGCCAAACGGGTCGTCAATGCTGTAACTTGGCTGGGTAAACCAGCGCGGGCCGTCATCTGTCATGTAAAAGTGATCTTCTAATCTAACCCCAAACTCATCTGGAATAACCAGCATAGGTTCGTTACTAAAACACATGCCTGTGGCAAGCGGGGTTTTATCACCGCCAACTAGGTATGGCCATTCGTGAATGTCTAAGCCAATACCATGGCCTGTACGGTGTGGGCAACCTGGTGTTTGATACTCAGGCCCTAAATCTTGTGCTGCTAAGTAGCTGCGAGCGGCTTGATCAACCGATTCACAGGTTTCGCCAAGGGCTGCTTGATTGAAAGCTGCTAACTGTGCCGCTTTTTCAAAATCCCAAAATAGGCGTTGGCGGCTGGTTGCTTCACCAAATACATAAGTACGCGTAATATCAGAAAGGTAATCGTGCACTTTACATCCAGTATCGATAAGTACCATGTCGCCTTTTTTCAAAATTTGTGGGTCTTTTACACCATGTGGGAATGAGGTGGCCAGGCCAAACAATACAATACAGAAGTAATTGCCCGGTGCACCTACTTTTTGATGGGCTTTTTTTATAAATTCTTCGACTTCTACGGTGCTAATTCCTTCATAAAGCATGCTCGCTGTAGCCTGATGAACCGCTAAAGTCATATCCATGGCACATTGCATTAATGCTAATTCATTAGCTGATTTATGCATTCGACAATGCGCGGTTACAGGTTGTGCGTTAACTAGCTTTAACCCTGAACTGGCTTTATTGATACCATCAAAAATGAAAAACTGTGCGCTTTCATCAATACCAACGGTAGCGGTGTCGCTAATATTAAGCTGCTTAAGCACTTTGACACATAGCTCAAACGGGTTTTCATGCTCTTGCCAGCCGTGTATTGGGCCATCAATAACCTTAAAGCCATTTAAAGAGCCAATTTCAAAATGTGGAGCAATGTATTGCACATCACCTACGGCAGGTAAAATAGCGCCAACAAGTCGTTCACTGGCATACCATTTCATTCCGGTGAAATACGTTAAGTTGGTACCTGCGTTTAAATAAATGGCATTAATGTTATTCGCTTGCATATAGGCTTGCGCTTTGGCCATACGCGCTAAATACTCATCGGCCTGAATTGGCGTTACTGAGTGGGTCATATTACTTAAACTAGCAAGTGCTTGCTCGGGTGTGTGAGTACCAATACCGACTGTGGTCATATATTTCTCCTACAAAATTTTTCATAGTGTGTAGGTTTAATAGTTTAATTTCAAATTAATTGCGATTGGCGAACAAGGAACTCAAAAACTGGGCATGAGTTATCAAGTCACTTACTGTGAAGGACTTGATAACCTAGGGCTATTTTTTCGCGTAGGGTAAGCGAGTGAGCTTATTTGCCGTGTGGTAACTATCTAATCCGGTTACTGCAACTGTGTCGATGGCTTGTAAGTCTAAAAAGCCATCACTTTGGAGTGCTGATTCATCTACATACACATCCATTATTTCACCAATAACCAATTCGGTACCATTGACCGCTAAATGTTGGTTCTCAACAAATTTTACCGCGTATTTGAGTCGACTTTGCGCAACAAAGGGGGCGTTAAACTCGTTTAAGTATTCTTTAGTCAAGTTGGTTGCATCAAATTCGCACTCGTCTTTGCTATAGCGGGCAGAAGTTTGGTGCGCCTGTTGGTAAATATCACTATTTACTTGGTTTATAGTATAAACGCCCGTTTCTAAAATATTTTCGAATGTATGCCTTGGTACACTGTGCGGGCGCATTATCATGCCTACTAACGGCGGGTGTGCGCCCAAATGAATAACCGAACTAACTATGGCTAAATTGGTATTGCCTTGTTCATCTTGCGTGCCAATTAGGTTGGCACTTTTAAATCCTGACAGCGAATTTATAAAGTGCGTGCGTGTGTGTTTTTCAAGTGCGACTATGCGGTCTTTCGAAAAATGCATGTGTTGATTCCTTACCATTTTATGGTGTTTCCTTGCCAATCTAGGTAGGCAGGTTCGCCGTTAAGTGCTAATTGGGGATTATCGTAAGTAAATTTGAATAATTGTTGGGCAACAAACTCAGGGGTAAATAGTTTATCGGCAGGCACATTTTTTTGAAATGGCTTAGATAGCTCAGTATCTGTGGTACCTGGGTGAAATAAGACTAGTTTAGTGTTTTTAGCACGACGAGCAAGCTCAATGGCAGCTGTTTTAAATAGCATATTAAGTGCTGATTTTGATGCGCGGTAGGTATACCAACCACCCAATTTATTGTCGTTAATACTACCTACACGAGCACTTAAAGCGGTAATTGTGCAATGAACTTTGTGGTTAAGTAATGGCATTATGCTTTGTAAGCACAGCAGGGGGACAAGCGTATTAGAGTGCATAAGCTGCATAAAATAATCACTATTGATGTCCTCGAGTTTTTTTTCAGGCATATGTTGGCCATTGTGTAGTTGGCCATTAAATATAATCACCTGAGCAAGCTCAACCTGCTGAGACTTTAGCGAGTCTGTAAGCTCACTCAAGCTTTGCGCTGAATAGTCGCTATGAAAATAGGTTACACTTTTATCACTGTGATTAATATTCGATGAGCTAACACAAATGATATTAAATTGTGTTGCTTGTTGGCTTAAGTGATTAACGTAAGATTGAGCAATGGCGCTACTGGCGCCAAATAAAATCACTGTTTTCATTTTCCACCTTTGGTTTTGATATTGCATTGACCTGAATTGCACTGTGCATTAGGCATTAAAAAACGGCTAATGTGATGACGGTACTTAGCAAAGAAAGTATAAGCATGATCGGCAAAAAAACGAATGACGGGCAAACGAATAATTTTAAGCCAAGGGTATTTGCCAACAGTACGCCAAGCTTGATAAGTCACGTCTAAGCCGAAAATTATCTGCCCATTATCAGTTTGGGCGTGCAGTATATTCATGGCGTGTTGCTTATCGATTGCGGGAAAACGCTCACTAAAGTCATCAGCATTTAAATCTTCTAGTGTAACTTTATGATCAACATCGGCACGTTTTAAATGCTGCATCTCTGCATTGCAAAGGGGGCAATTACCATCGTAAAAAATGATCATGTCATCGCTTTGTGTTTATTTTACATATGCTTTTTTACGACATGCCGGTGCAAATGGATCTATTAAATAAGTAAACATAATGATATTAATAGGTCTCAAAGAAACAAAGGAGAGCTAAAAATGAGTGAACAATATGCCGCCTTGCGAGGTAATGTAAATTTACTTGGGCAATTATTAGGACAAACTATTAAAGATGCTCAAGGACAAGATATTTTAGATAAAGTAGAAGAAATTAGGGCTTTATCAAAATCATCTCGCAGTGGCAATGAAGCCGATCGTAAAGCGCTTATAGATGTACTGCATGCGCTTAGTGATGAAGAGCTTTTACCGGTTGCCCGTTCATTTAATCATTTTTTAAACTTAGCGAATGTTGCAGAGCAGTTTCATACCGTATCACGTTTTAATGATGTTGGTTTTTGCCAACTAAATCCTCTCACTCAAACATTAAAAACGTTAGCAGCAAAAGCCGAACAAGGTCAGCTTAATCATAACCATTTAGCCGATACCCTCTCAAAACTCCACATAAACTTAGTACTTACAGCACACCCAACCGAGGTGACTCGCCGTACTATTATTAATAAACACGTTGAGCTTAGCGATTGTTTAGCGTCGCTTGAGCGTACCGACAACCTTGCGCAAGAACGCGAAGCAATATTAAACCGTATTGCGCAGTTAATTAGCCAAGCATGGCATACTGACGATATTCGTCGTTCACGCCCAAGCCCTGTCGATGAAGCTAAATGGGGCTATGCAGTTATTGAAAACAGTTTGTGGGAAGCGGTGCCTCGTTTTTTACGTGAGTTTAGCCAGCATGTAAAACAGCATTTAAGCTTAGAATTGCCTGCAGATTACAGCCCGATTGAATTTACTTCATGGATGGGCGGAGACCGTGATGGTAATCCGTTTGTAACCGCCGAAGTAACCAAGCAAGTGCTCGATCATGGCCGTTGGATGGCATTGGATTTATACCAGCGTGATTTAGAAACACTCTGTGCTGAACTTTCAATGTCGGATGCCAGCGATGAGCTTATTAAGCTGGCAGGGCAAGAGTTTGAACCGTACCGGGCTGTTTTGAAAGAAGTTAAAAATCAAGTTGCAGAAACGGTGATGCATTTAAGCGCTAAAATCAAAAATAAGCGCACTGAGTCGCAAGATTTAATCACCGATATCAACCAAATTAAACACCCTATTGAGGCATGTTATCGTTCATTATTAAAATGCAATATGCAAGTGGTGGCCGATGGTTTATTACTGGATATGATCCACCGAGTAAATAGCTTTGGACTGCGTTTGGCAAAACTGGATGTGCGCCAAGATTCGTCAAGGCACAGTGATGTATTTTCTGAACTAACTCGTTACTTAGGTATTGGTGACTATAATCAATGGCAAGAGCAAGATAAACAGGCCTTTTTGCTCGCTGAGCTTAACTCTCGTCGCCCGCTTATTCCTAAGCATTGGCAACCTAGCCCTGATGTACAAGAGGTGCTCGACACCTTTGATGTTATTGCACAGCAAGATGCAAAAACCTTTGGTTTATATATTATTTCTATGGCCCGAACCGCTTCTGATATTTTAGCGGTGCAGCTATTACTTAAAGAGTCAGGCTGCGGTTTTGAGCTCCCTGTGGCGCCATTATTTGAGACCTTAGATGATTTAAATGATGGTCATAATGTTATTACTACATTGCTTAATAATGAGTGGTACCGAGGTCATATTAAAAATACTCAAAATGTGATGATTGGTTATTCAGACTCAGCCAAAGATGCCGGTATGATGGCTGCTGGCTGGGCACAATATGAGGCAATGGACAAATTAGTGCAACTGGCGGATGAACGCGGTATTGAGCTGGTTTTATTTCATGGTCGTGGTGGAACGGTTGGTCGAGGCGGTGCACCTGCAGCGCAAGCCTTGCATTCGCAGCCACCGGGATCACTCAAAGGGGGCCTGAGGGTGACAGAGCAAGGCGAAATGATCCGCTTTAAATTTGGCTTACCCAATGTGGCATTGCAAAGCTTAAACATATACGCGGGGGCGGTGCTGCAAAGTAACTTATTACCACCGCCAGAGCCCAAAGATGAATGGCGCGAAGTGATGGCATTAATTAGTGATGTGTCGTGCCAGCATTACCGCAATGTGGTGCGCCACGATGAAAACTTTGTGCCTTACTTTAGAATGGCGACACCTGAATTGGAACTGTCAAAATTACCGTTAGGCTCAAGGCCTGCAAAACGAAATCCAAATGGAGGGGTTGAGAGCTTACGTGCTATTCCATGGATTTTTGCGTGGAGTCAAAACCGGTTAATGTTACCTGCATGGTTAGGTGCATTAAGTGGACTTAAAGCCGCGCTTGAAAAATATGGGATTGAAACCTTAAGTGAAATGAGTTTGCAATGGCCGTTCTTTAGAGCACGTTTAGAAATGCTAGAAATGGTATTTAGTAAAGCGGATAGCTGGTTGAGTGAGCATTACGATAATGCGCTGGTGGAAGAGATGTATAAGCCTTTAGGTGTTGCCTTGCGAGAGGAACTTGGTGAGGCGATGACGTTAGTGCAATCATTAAGCCCACAAAAAAGCTTATTGGCTGATCAGCCTTGGATCAAAGAGTCTATTGGGCTTAGAAACCCATACACCGACCCGCTTAATGTATTACAAGTTGAGTTATTACGTCGTTCTCGTGGCGATGATAAAGGCAATGAAAATGATATAGACAATGCCTTGATGATCACTATGACCGGTATTGCAGCGGGTATGCGTAATACAGGTTAATCCAAAACTAAATTAGTTTTAGAGGGAACACGCGACGTGTTCCCTTTTTTTACGTTGAATAGGCTGGTATTTAGTTTGCCAACCTTTTACACTACTTAGCCATTGAACAAATAAAAACTATTATGGCTTCAGCAACTTTTAAAGTGCAACATAATACAGCACTTAGCAATTCACACATTTCTTTAAACGTAGCGCAAACGCAAGCTCTACGCAGTCAATTAAAAACTCAACGCGGTATTTTATATTCAAGCGATATTAAAGCGCTTTGCACCGAGCTTAATGTTAGCGAAGATATTTTATTACAAGGCTTAGTGCCTATGGCTTCAGAGTTTTCGGTTGCACCTATTTCCAAATTTCATGTCGGCGCAATTGTAAAAGGGCTCGATTCACAAGGAAACACCACTTTTTACTTTGGCGCTAACGCTGAGTTTGACCATCAAGCACTTAGTTTAGTGGTGCACGGTGAGCAATCTGCAATTAATAATGCCTGGTTAAATGGCGGTAAAAAAATTCTTAAAATAGCGATTAGTGATGTCCCATGTGGGTACTGTCGTCAATTTATGAATGAACTCGCTGATGCGAAAGAGCTTGATATTTTACTGCCAGCACAAAACTTTAAATTGGCAGAGTTATTACCTCATTCATTTGGACCAACCGATTTAGGCAATGAGCACAGCTTATTTAACCCAGCAGAGCAAACTAATTGCTTTGAAAACAAACAACTTGATGAAAAGCTGATGAGCTATGCTTTAGCGGCTTATGTGCCTTACAGCCAAAATTACAGTGCAGTTAAAATAAGTACATTTGAAAACGGTGACTTTTATGGCAGCTATGCTGAAAATGCAGCGTATAGCCCGAGTTTATCGCCATTACAAAGTGCCGTGAGTCAGCTGTTTTTAGCAGGACTGAGCTTTGATAAGCAAACAATAAAATCAGTTACGCTGTTAGAAACGGCTGGTCATGAAAACCAATCAGGGGTGGCAAAAACTGTGTTAGCAAGCTTTACTGGCTTGCCAACACTTGAGGTTATTAGCGCAACATTAGCCAAGTAACACTTTAGCGGCTTCAAGTACCACGGCAACCGATTTTTTCTCAATCTCGCCGTGGTCTACGTTAGGAATTTCTTGACGTGTTCTATTTACTAATACACCTGCAACACAGGCTGCTTGTAGGCCAAGAGCGGCACACATAGTAAATAAAGTAGCCGATTCCATTTCGTAGTTCATCACGCCTAGTTTTTGCCATTCTTCACAGCTACCCTGTAATGACTTAGGAACATAACCAGAATGCGTATCGTAACGCTCTTGTCCTGGGTAGAAGGTATCGCTTGAAGCGGTGATACCGATATGAAAATCGATGTTTAGGTTTTCACAGGCTTTTACCATCGCTTGAGTGGCAAAAAAATCAGAAACAGCAGGGTAGCACAGCGGTGCAAAATGCTGACTCGCGCCATCTAAACGAACTGAGGCTTGGCTAATTAAAATATCGCCTTCGTTAATGTGCGGCTGAATCGCGCCTGTTGTGCCAATGCGAAGAAAGCTACGTACGCCAAGTTGAGCCAGTTCTTCAACCGCAATTGACGTTGAAGGGCCGCCGATACCGGTTGAACATACAACCACTGAGTGGCCGTTTAATTGGCCTAAATAAATGTGAAACTCACGCGTTTGAGCAAGGCAGGTTGGATTATCTAAGAACTGTGAAATGCGTGCTGCACGATCTGGATCCCCTGGAACAATAGCCAGTTTTGCACCTTTTAAATCATCAATACACAGTCCTAAGTGAAATACCTTTTCCATAACTAAGCCTTTTTAATAAGAGTTGTTGTCAATTTAACATGATTACGAGAAACCTAAATGAAGTACAGGACGGATGTCCGTATTGATTTATTCATCAACTCTGAATATTCAATCAATGGCTAAAATTACTAACAAAATGAGCCAGTTGACTTGTTTGCTCAGACACTATATTCATACCTCAGAGCAAACCAGTAGCTAGCTAAAAGAGTTGTTAGCTAAATTTTAAATTGTTTATATTCAGAAGGTTAGTTAGTAGGTTTTGTATTGTTTTGCCGCTGACCTAACCTCGCAAAACACAACGTTCAGTGATTTTTATAACCACAGACAATTAATTTTTAATTTATTCAGCGTTCGTCGTTTTGCATAACTACTCAATAATAGACAAGATATTCAGATTGAAAAAGGGTTTACAATGAGCACACAATTTCAAGCATTTAAAAATAAAGTTGAACACTGTTTATGTGCACCTGGCGACGGTGTATTCACGGTTAATACGGCAAAAGAACGCAAAGCAGCACTCAGAAATAAATTATATGGTCAAACTGAAGATGTCGATGTTTTATGGCGTGACTCGCTAAATGAATTACCTAACTCACCCCACAAAGCGGTTATGCTTGGGATCAGCTCTGATTGTGGTGGTGGTATTTTACGCGGTGCAAATTGGGGGCCTTTATTTTTACGTTCAGCTTTAATTGACCAACAAACACAGTGTCGTTCATTTGACTTAGGTGATGTGCGCGTAATACCGCATTTATTACACGATAAATACTTAAACGAAGCAACAATTACCAATTGCCAAAAAGCGCTTTATGGCAATGACAATAACGATCATTTCGTAAGTCCACTGTCTATTACCGAAGATGTATGTGACAGCTTTTATGCAACATTCCAAGATAAAGGCATTTTTGGCATTGGTGGCGATCATTCTATTAGTTACCCGTTAACAAAAGCGTATTTAAAAGCCAAACGCGAGCAAGGTAAACGTACGGCTATTATTCATTTTGACGCCCACACCGATTTATTGGTTGAGCGTTTAGGCATCGATTTATGTTTTGGCTCTTGGTGTACCCATATTTTAGAATTTTTACCCGCGCCACATCATTTAATTCAATTTGGTATTCGCTCAAGTGGTAAGCCTAAATCACATTGGGAAAGTACCTTTGGCGTTAAACAGCACTGGGCTGCTGAAATTATTGAGCGTGGCGCAGCCGCTGTTGCTGCCGATACAATCGCGCAATTAAAGGCCGACAAGGTTGATGAAGTGTATGTAAGCTTTGATATTGACGCACTAGATGCTCAATTTGCCTCTGCAACAGGTACGCCTGAAGAAAATGGATTAACACCACAGCATGCGCTTGATATTTTGTCAGCTATTGCCGATGAGTTTCCAATAACCGGTGCAGATATGATGGAAATCGCGCCGTTTACCGACAGCTCATTAGTGGGTCAATCAAGCTCAGAGACGACGCTTAGAGAAGGCGCTAAAATTTCAGCATTCTTAATTGCAGCAATGAATCGTTAATCCTAAAGGTCAAAATTGGCTATTTGTAAATAATCCGCTATATTAAATTTGCTTTTATCAAAAAAGTAACATCTTAAATTTTATATAGTGGGTTATTGTGACTAAGTGGTATTGTGTATTATTGTTCATTGTAAGCCATCATTGTGTGGCTAAACTTACTGTTGTAACAGAGAACTTTGCGCCTGCGCAGTATCTGGACGCGAATAACAATTTAGTAGGTGATGCTGCCGATAAAGTCCGATTAGTGCTTGATAGCGTAGGTATTGATTATTCAATTTCTGTAAACGATTGGAGTATGGCTTACAATATTGCACTGAGAGATCCCCAAACCTGTATATTTTCTATTTCTCGTTCGCCTGAGCGGGAACATAATTTTATTTGGTTTGCTAAGCTTGCCCAATTTGACACTAATTTTTACTCCCTTAAAAGCAAAGGTATTTCCTTAACTAATTTAGAGCAGGCAAAGCAATACCGTATTGCGGTTTTAAAAGATAACTACAGCCATCATTACTTACTTTCAAAAGGCTTTAAAGAAAACGAAAATTTAATGCTGTTTAGTAGTTTTGATAATATTTTTAAGATAATCCAAACACGAAGTTCGAGTATTGATTTAGTGGTTATACCAGCGCAGCGAATAAACCATGAACAATCTCATTTATTAAATAAATTACAACTCGAATTACTAATGCCAATCAATGCCCATCAAGCCCCTTTATATTTTGCCTGTAATAAAAACCTCCCCGATAACGTAAAGCAACAACTTGGCGTAGCTTTTTCTTCATATGAGTCTAAACTATAAATATTAAGCTTTTGATTTTTATTAGTTATTAATATTATTTAAATATCAATTGCCCTGTCTATAAAAGCGTCTATAATCCAGCTGCATTTGCTTGTAAAAGCGATTATTTTGGAGTTATAAATGGGTGATTTAATCGGGATTGCGTTATTAATCTTGATGAGTGCGTTATTTGCGATGTCAGAAATTTCGATTGCCGCTTCACGCAAAATTAAGTTAAGAGTAATGGCGGACGAGGGCAATGTTAACGCTTTGGCGGTTTTAAAGCTACAAGAGCAGCCTGGGGCTTTTTTCGCCATGATCCAAATTACGCTCAATGCGATTGCGATATTAGGCGGGATTGTTGGCGAGCAAGCATTGTCTCCTTATATGCAAGAAATACTACAGCTGTTTTATCAAGGTCCATTACTTGGACAAATTAGCTTTGTATTATCGTTTTTAATTATTACCTCGTTATTTATTTTATTTGCCGATTTACTACCAAAGCGTTTAGCGATGATTTTACCTGAGGCCGTTGCGGTGAGAGTGGTGACAATTATGCGCTGGGTTACTTTTGCGCTCACGCCACTGGTACTATTTTTTAATGGCTTAACCAATATTGTTTTACGGGTGTTTAAAGTGCCCAGTGAACGTGAAGATATTGTGACCACTGAAGATATTGTTGCGATGATGGATGCTGGTGCTGAATATGGCAGTTTACAGCAACAAGAGTATGATTTAATAGGAAATGTATTTGATTTAGAAGCGCGTTTTTTATCAAGCGTTATGTCACCGCGTGAGCAAATTGTTTATTTTGACATTGATGAATCTAGCGACGATATAGCAAATAAAATTATAGATCACCCGCACAATCACTTTTTAGTGTGCAAAGGCAATCTTGATAAGTTAATTGGCTCTGTTGAGTCTAAAGATATTTTACGCCAAGTACTCAAAGGTGAGGCGGCAAATATTAACGATGACATGCTTGATAAAGATATTTTTTTCTTGCCCGAAACATTGAGTTTATCTGAAGCGTTAAATGCGTTTAAAACCGCTGTACATCCTTTTGCGGTGGTAGTTAATGAGTATGCTTTGGTGGTTGGGATTGTTACGGTTAAAGATTTAATGAAAGGTTTTATGGGCGATTTAATTACTCATCAAAGTGAAGAGTTAATTATTGAGCGCGACGCGAGTTCTTGGTTAGTAGATGGCTTAACCCCGATTGTTGAGCTGGCGAAGGTACTTGAAATTGATGAATTTCCTGATCAAAATCATTATGAAACCGTGGCCGGATATTTAATCTATACCATGAAACATATTCCTAAACGCGCAGAGTTTGTTTTATTTGCAGGTTTTAAATTTGAAGTTGTGGACGTGGAAGGAATTCGTATTGAGCAATTACTAGTCTCTAGAGTTAATACTGACAACGAATAATGACAGCCAACATAGCTTAAGAGCAGCCAATGAAAGTTCATTGGCTGCTTTTTTTATGGGTGTTGCTTAAATAACTCAGCTGTTATTTGTGTTACTTATCTATTCAATTGTAAAAATGTGTAAATGTTGCTCAGTAGCTATTTTTAATTGCTTTACTTTAGTTTAGAATGATCGTTCATTCTAAACTAAAAGGTATTTTACATGCAGCGTTCCCGCATCGCTTTTTTTGTATTTTCGGCCCTCGTTGGTTCTGTTGCTTTAAGTGGTTGTGATCAGGTTGCTGAACAGCCTAAGGCTTCTGCTCCTGCAGCGACACCTGTTGGTGTGGTCACCTTAACAAGCCAAGCTATTACACTTAAAAAAGAATTACCAGGGCGTGTTAGTGCGTTTCAAATTGCTGAAATTCGTCCTCAAGTAAGTGGTATTGTTCAATCTCGCTTATTTGAAGAAGGCACACAGGTTGAGCAAGGCCAAGCGCTTTATCAAATTAATCCTGACATTTATGAAGCAGAACTCGCAGCCAGCAAAGCGGCCGTTGCGCGCGCAGAGGCTAGTATTGCAAGCAGTAAATCTAAAGCGTCGCGTTATAAAGAATTACTAGAAATTAAAGCGGTAAGCCAGCAAGACTTTGATGAAGCCGATGCAGCATACAAGCAAGCACAAGCCGAGCTATTAACAGCAAAAGCACAGCTTAAATCTGCACAAATAAACTTAGATTACAGCCATGTATCTTCTCCGATTAGTGGTCAAATTAGTAAATCGAACGTTACTGTTGGTGCGCTTGTAAGTGCTAATCAAACAACGGCACTGGCAACCGTTACCCAGCTTGACCCTATCTATGTTGACTTAACGCAATCAAGCAACGAGCTAACTCAACTTAAAAAAGCCATTTCTTCTGGTTCACTAAGTGTTGACTCAAAAGCACAAGCCGACGTTGAGCTGCAAATGGTAGATGGCTCTATTTACCCAATTAAAGGCACGTTACAATTTTCAGAAGTAACTGTAGACCCAAGCACTGGGTCGGTAACTTTACGCGCTAAATTCCCAAATCCAGATAAGTTATTACTACCGGGTATGTATGCACGTGCCTCAGTGGTTGAGGGTGTAAAACAAGACGCTATTTTAGTGCCGCAGCGTGGAGTAAGCCGAAACACCAAAGGTGAGCCAACAGCGATGGTTGTAAGTAAAGAAAACACCGTAGAAAGCCGTGTGTTAAAAGTAGATAGAACGATTGGCTCTAACTGGTTAGTTACCGCTGGATTAGCTGATGGCGATAAAGTAATTGTTGAAGGCTTACAAAAAATTCGCCCAGGTGCGCCAGTTAGCCCTTCAGAAGTTTCACCGTCTGCAACAGCCGACAAAGCGCAATAACGGAGAGTTTTAATGTCACGATTTTTTATCGACAGACCCATCTTTGCGTGGGTGCTTGCTATCGTGGTTATGCTTGCAGGTGTGTTGGCTATTCAAAGTTTACCAATAGCACAATACCCGTCAATTGCACCGCCAGCAATTAGCATTACCGCTACTTACCCAGGGGCATCAGCTCGTACCCTAGAGGATACGGTTACCCAGGTTATAGAGCAAAAAATGAAAGGACTAGATGGCTTGTTGTATATGTCATCTACGTCTGAGTCGAGTGGTTCGGCTACGCTTACGCTTTCATTTAGCGCTGATACAGACCCAGACATTGCACAGGTACAAGTGCAAAACAAGTTAGCCACAGCTACACCGCTTTTACCAGAAGAAGTGCAAAGGCAAGGTGTATCGGTGGCTAAGTCTGCACGTAACTTTTTAATGGTATTAGGTTTTGTATCAAAAGATGGCAGCATGACCAATATCGACATTGGTGATTATGTTTCATCTAATGTGCAAGATATTATCTCGCGTGTTGAAGGGGTGGGTGAAGTTCAGCTATTTGGCTCTCAATATGCTATGCGTATTTGGTTAGACCCAGCTAAGTTGCAAAACTACAAATTAACCCCTGCTGATATTAGCACCTCAATTAGTGCGCAAAATGCACAGGTATCTGCTGGTCAATTAGGGGGCATGCCAGCGGTTGAAGGCCAGCAGCTCAATGCAACGGTAACAGCACAAAGCCGTTTGCAAACCGCAGCAGAGTTTGAACAAATTATAGTAAAAGCAAACGCTGATGGCTCGTTTGTTCGCCTTAAAGATGTAGCGCGTGTGGAGCTAGGTGGCGAGAGCTACCGTGTTGTAGCTCGTTACGATGGAAAACCTGCATCAGGCCTAGGTATTAAGCTTGCCAGTGGCGCCAATGCCCTTGATACAGCTGAAGGTGTAAAAGCTGCGATTGCAGAGCTTAAATCGTTTTTCCCTGAGGGATTAGACGTTGTTGTACCCTACGATACCACCCCTTTTGTATCACTATCGATTGAAAAAGTGGTTAATACCTTAATAGAAGCAGTGGTACTCGTTTTTGTTGTTATGTATCTGTTTTTACAAAACTTCCGCGCTACGCTTATTCCAACGATTGCTGTGCCGGTGGTGTTACTCGGTACTTTTGGTATTTTGTACACGTTTGGCTATTCAATAAATACATTAACCATGTTTGCCATGGTACTTGCCATAGGCCTACTGGTTGATGATGCCATTGTTGTAGTAGAAAACGTTGAGCGTGTAATGAGCGAAGAAAAACTCTCTGCGCTTGAGGCAACACGTAAATCAATGGATGAAATTAAAGGCGCGCTAGTGGGTATTGCTATGGTGCTGTCGGCGGTATTTATTCCGATGGCGTTCTTTAGTGGCTCTACCGGTGTTATTTATCGTCAGTTCTCTATTACATTGGTATCAGCAATGGGACTATCGGTATTGGTGGCGCTTATTTTAACACCTGCGTTGTGTGCTACGCTTTTAAAACCAAGCCATGTTCACGATAACAGCTCGTTATTCGGTCGTTTTTTCAGTGGTTTTAACCGCGGATTTGATAAAACTAATACAGGCGCACAAAGTCTTGTCAGTCGTATGATCCGTTTATCTAAGCGCTATCTTTTATGTTATGGCCTTATTGTAGCGGGTATGGTGTATATTTTTTCAAGCTTACCAACGGCATTTTTACCAGATGAAGACCAAGGTATTTTGTTTAATCAGGTGTCATTACCAGCAGGCTCAACGACTGAAGAAACGCTTGAAGTAGTTAAAAAAGTAGAAAAACACTTTTTGAACGATCAATCGGATGCTGTAAATGGTATTTTCACGGTGACTGGATTTAGTTTTGCAGGTTCTGGCCAAAACTCAGCAATTGCCTTTGTTAACTTTAAGCACTGGGATGAGCGTCAAGGCGAAGGTTTATCTGTGCAAGCAGTTGCAGGTAAAGCAATGGGCTATTTTTCTACCATTAAAGAAGCGTTTGTATTTGCATTTCCGCCGCCAGCGATTGTGGAACTAGGTACAGCCAATGGCTTTAATATGTTTTTACAAGACCGTGTTGGACTTGGCCACGAGGCTCTACTGGCCGCGCGTAACCAGTTATTAGGCTTAGCAAGCCAAAGCCCAATTCTCGCGGGCGTACGACCTAATGGCCAAGAAGATATGCCTGAGTTACAGCTGGATATTGATCTTGCAAAAGCAGAAGCGCTTGGTGTGTCGCAAAGTGATATTAATAGTACGCTTTCGACGGCGTGGGGTAGTAGTTATGTAAATGACTTTATCGACCGTGGTCGCGTGAAAAAAGTATACCTGCAAGGCGATGCTGAATCGCGAATGGTGCCTGAGGACTTAAACAAGTGGTATGTACGTAATGATAGCGGTGATATGGTGCCATTTTCAGCATTTGCCAGTTCGCATTGGACCTATGGTTCGCCACGTCTTGAGCGTTATAATGGTTTTTCTGCTATGGAAATTCAAGGCAGTGCAGCGCCAGGCTACAGTACAGGGCAAGCAATGGATGAAATGGAACGTTTAGTCAAGCAACTACCTAACGGTATTGCCTCTGAGTGGACTGGTATTTCGTTTCAAGAGCGATCAAGTGGCGGTCAAGCGCCGTTGTTATATGGATTATCACTGTTATTTGTATTTTTATGTTTAGCTGCGCTTTATGAAAGTTGGTCAGTACCATTTGCAGTAATGATAATTGTGCCACTGGGTATTTTTGGTGCGATTGTAGCCGCCTTTATGGGTAACTTATCAAACGATATTTACTTACAAGTGGGTTTATTAACCACCATAGGTTTAGCCTCTAAAAATGCCATTTTAATCGTTGAGTTTGCGATTCATAAAATGGAAGAAGGCTTAAGCTTAGTTGACTCGGCGATTGCCGCTGTACGCCTTCGCTTACGTCCTATTTTAATGACCTCAATGGCCTTTGTGTGTGGTGTGCTTCCATTAGCTATTGCCTCAAGTGCTGGTTCAGGTGCACAAAATGCATTAGGTATTTCAATTATTGGTGGAACACTTGCCGCCTCGTCATTGGTTGTTATTTTTGTACCGTTGTTTTTTGTTTTAGTACGTAGACTGTTTTCAGGAAAGGCTAAAACCACCTCCGAGGAGGAAGTATAATGAGTTTAAGAGCAATCAGTTTTAGTGCTTTTACTTTAGCAATTTTATCTGGATGTCAGTTAGCTCCTCAAAAGGAAGCGCTAAATTTACCTGTCCCTGATGCGTATGCATCAGAGACAGGGGATGAGCAGGTGTCCTCGTTAAAATGGCAGCAGTTTTTTAATGATGAAAAACTTAAAACACTGATATCACAAAGTCTTGAACATAATAAAGACCTACAAATAGCTGCTCTAAATGTTCAGCGCGTGCGTGGTTTGTATCAGATTGAAGATTCAGCGTTATATCCATCACTGGATTTTAATGCATCAGGAAGTCGTCAGCGTTTACCCAGCGATTTATCAGCAAGTGGTCAACCACAAATAAGTTCTCAATACAGTGCAACGGTAGGCATGACGGCTTACGAGTTAGATTTATGGGGTAAAGTACGCAATCAGTCAGAGCAAGCATTACAAACGCTTTATTCAACTCAACTGAGCCAATACACCATGCAAGTGTCGTTAATTGCAGAGCTTGCTAATGCCTGGTTAAATTACGCGACCGATCAACAGTTGTTAGCGTTGGCACAAGAGACGTTATCATCGCAGCAAGCATCCTTATCATTAACCCAAAAAAGTGTTGATTTAGGTGCCGCTTCTAAAATTACGCTGGAACAGCTTAAAAGTACGGTAGCCACAGCGAAAGTTGATATTGCTAAATACCAACGTTTAGTGAAACGCGATAAAAACGCGCTTGATTTATTAGTAGGTAAAACGGTAGGTGAGGATTTACTGCCAAGTAAGTCATTAAATTATTTATTAGACTTGCCTAGTGTGCCTGTGGGTTTACCTTCTGATTTACTAACGCAGCGACCAGATATAAAAGCAGCAGAGCATCAGCTGTTAGCCGCTAACGCTAACATTGGTATTGCCCGTGCAGCGTTTTACCCGAGCATTAGTTTAACTGCCAATGCAGGAACAGCATCACGTGATTTAAGTAATTTATTTGATGCAGGCTCAGGCACATGGAGCTTCATGCCATCGGTAAATTTACCTATTTTTAATATGGGTCGAAATCAAGCAAATTTAGATGTCGCTAACGCAGAGCAACAAGTTGCTGTAGCAACGTACCAGCAAAAAATACAGCAAGCATTTCGTGAAGTTGCTGATGTACTTGCGGATAGAGAAGGCTATAACGCACAGTTAATGGCTCTTGAGGAGTTATTACAAAGCCGAAAGACAACCTTTGAATTATCGCAGGCGCGCTACGACAAAGGGGTTGATAGCTTTTTGCAAGTGCTTGACGCTCAGCGAACTTGGTATAGCGCAAGGCAGCAATTGATCACGGGCCAACAAGCTGTGCTTGCAAGCCAAATCAATTTATACAAAGCGGTTGGCGGCGGCTGGCAGACCACTACTTCAACCGTTAAGTAAATTAGTACGCATAAAGCCTGTTAACAATAAAAGGTTTTATGCGTGATTAAAGTAATGCCATTTAGCGTTTATTTTTTGTGATCAATGCAGTAAACGCTAAATATTTCGAGTTAAGAGACTCGATACTGGAGTTTCAAATGAAACCTAAAAATAAAAAACACCTAGATCCGGTGCAAGCACAAGCGCGTCGCGAGCAGGTATTAACCGCCGCTGCTGATTGTTTTCGTCGCAAAGGCTACCATGGCGCAGGTATGGCAGAAATAGCTAAAACGGCAGGGATGAGTGCCGGCCATATTTATAATTACTTTGAAAGTAAAGAAGCCATAATTGAAAGTATTATTGAACAAGATATGGAAGAAATGTTTTCCATATTTCAAGAGTTTGAAGATCAACCTGGCGATATTTTAACGGTGTTACTTGATGGCTTACACCATGGTGTGCAGCGTCATATGGACACGGGGGCCTGCGTTGTTGACTTAGACATGATGGCAGAGGCCAGTAGAAACAAAAAAGTCGCTTTATTACTGCGTGAGGCTGACACGCAAGCACGTAACAGAATGCGTGATTTATTAGTCAGTGAAAGTAGTTTAATAAAATCACATTCAGAGCAAGAACTTGAAAGCCGCATTAATGTGATTTTTTCAGTGATGGCAGGATTGTTATTACGAAAAATGCTGTTTCCTGAGTTAACAGAAGAAACCGTGCTTATTGCACTGCGTCCAGCGATGAAAACATTACTTATGCCGTTTGATAATTAATACGCTAAGTTATTAAGTAACCATGAATATTTGACCGTTACAATTGTAAAAAAGAAAGGGCTAGTCTTAGCTATAAACAGCTTTAAGGTTAATATTATAAATAAAGACTAGCTTTGAATAGCTGAAATGGAAACCGAAAATAAAAATATAACTTAGTATTATCAATGCACTAGGTTTTTTTTGGCGGTTTGTTGTAAGCTTGCGTTTTATACCTGAATACAGTAAACAAGAATAGTTGCTTTTTGGCGTATTACTTGCAGTCTTTGAGCTATATTAAAAGCGTTAATTTTGCGTTACCAACTTTAAGGAGAGCACATGTGGGCTGCAGTAAGTTATCTTGTAACAGCATTGGTATTTATAGTCTTAGGATTAACGGTTAACTCCATTTACTTTGCAGTTGCGTTTTTTTGGACCGCACTTTCGCTACTATTAGTCAGCGGTGCTTATTTTTTTAATGCGGGGAAAATATTCAGAAAGCGAGAAAATGGCGTTATCCCTTTTTACATTCGCTGGGCTTTTGTTCCTTTTTTGTTAGGTGCACAAATTTATAATGCATGGTCACGCAAACACGATAAGGTACCCCCAATTCAACAAATAAACGATAACTTATTTTTAGCATGTCGTTTGTTTCCCTCTGATATAGATACATTAAAAGAAAATGGCATTACCGCTATTTTAGATGTGACTTGTGAATTTGATGGACTTGAGTGGACATCTACCCAAGAAAATATTAGTTATTTAAACATTCCTGTTCTTGATCATAGTGTGCCTACTCACTCGCAATTAAACCAGGCAATTAACTGGATCCATCATCATATAAAGAAAGACCGTCGTGTTGTGGTGCATTGTGCATTAGGTCGCGGACGTTCGGTGTTTGTTATGGCAGCGTATTTATTGAGTCAAAATAAAGAAGCTGATGTACATGACATTCTTGCTCAAATTAAAGAAACACGTGAAACAGCCAATCTTAATAAACGCCAATTACGCCATTTAGTTAAGCGCCACCGAAGAGGTGAGCTACTGATAAAAAATAAAGCATATTTAATTGCTAATCCTGTATCAGGTACTAAGTTATGGTCTGAAAAAGAGCATTTAATCGTTACACGTTTATCTGCTTATTATGATTTAACCATTTTAAAAACTACACCAGAACAAAACGGCATTACATTGGCTAAACAAGCTATAGAGCACGAGCCTGATATTATAATTGCCTGCGGTGGAGATGGCACTGTCACAGAGGTTGCGAGTGTTTTAGTGGGTACGTCTTGTCGATTAGGAATTATACCGTTGGGGACAGCTAATGCGTTGGCCCATGTGCTGATGGGAATAAAATCTAAATTTATTCCTGTTGAGCAAGCGTGCGATTTAATAATTGATGGTCAGACAAACCTGATCGATACCGCATATTGTAATAACGATTTGATGTTATTGCTAATTGGCATTGGCTTTGAGCATGCAATGATTGAAAAAGCAGATAGAGAGTCGAAAAATAAAGCTGGCCAGCTTGCTTATTTAAATGGTTTTTTACATTCCTTTGGCGAGAATAAAGCGCAAAAGCTGATGGTTAAACTCGATGATAATGAGCCTGAAGCTATTAATACAAATAGCTTTATTGTCGCTAATGCTGCCCCATTTACAACCCTTTTAGCCCAAGGTGGGGGACAACCCGACCACCGTGATGGATTATTAGACGTAAACTGGTTAACGCCAAACAAAGACAATGAAACCACAGTATTGAGTATTGCTGAGCTAATGTTTAGCAGTATCACGCAAACACATTTTGCTATTAACTCGCATTATACTAACGCAAAACGTGTAGAGATAAGCGCAGATAAAACGCTAGATTATGTAATTGATGGTGAGGTTAAATCTGCCGATAAAGTGGTAGTGAGTATTCACCCTGCTTCATTGAATGTAATATGCCAAGAACAAAACTAACTGACTAAAAATGGCGTAAATATTACGCCATTTAGCACTCATTTATTTTTTAATAGAGGGCCATACAAAATCTGATGTATCAGGTTGCGTGGGCTCTGTTAGTTTTGGTTTATTTCTGGGTTTTCGTAGCGGTTTATTACTCATGGTATGAATATAAAGTGCTTCTACTTTATCTCTTGCCCATGGGGTTTTACGTAAAAATTTTAAGCTTGATTTGATACTCGGAGAATCAGTAAAGCATTTTATGTTTACTTGTTCACCCATTGCTTTAAAGCCTAAAAGTTGCTCTAGTTCTACAAGAATTTGCTCTAAAGTTATCCCATGTAGCGGGTTTTTTGGTTGATTATTCATAGTCACACTGCTTTTTTAAACTGCATGTATTGTAACGTATCCCACCGCATCTTAATAGTTTGGAGATGGCTGGCAGATTCCAGATTGTTAATCTTGATTAATTTACAGTAATAGTTGCAGGCTTCTTGGGGTAAATAAGGTTACCTTGCTTATCAAGCTTTAGCCAAATCAATTGACTGTTGTTATGTTGGGGGTACTTTGCAGCACAAATAAGCGTAACTGAGTGAACCTGCAGTATAGCTCCTTCGCTGTAACGTTTATTATCATACCAGCACTCAGTGCTAGTGTTTATAAGCTGGGTAGCATCAACAATAGGAAGCGTTTTTATTGTGCTAGCGAAGCTTAAAGCTGAAAAACACAAGCATAAAACAGTAATAAACGAAGTAAAATAATAACGCATCAAAAAACCTCCAGTGTTTAAAATAAGTACACTTAGCAAAAAAACATGCTAGGGTAAGTAAGACAACATAAGTAAAACACAGAACAATAAAAAGGTGAACAGATATGCTATTTAATCAAACCATGATTGACGAATTTACACTACTAGCAAAATTTCCACGCGAGAGCAAAATGCAAGGAATTAAACTTCATTCAGACGCTGAACCCGCCTTACTAAGCGCAGCACAACGTTTGTTCGATAAAGGGGTTATAGATAGCCCAGATGGTGGCTATTTAACCGAACTGGGCTTAGATTTAATTGAGCATGTCACTGTAATACACAGTGCACTTAAAAGTTAATTTACTCTATTAGTTTGCATCAGGTTGATTTTCAGGGGCTGCATCAATAAAGGCTGCCAACTCATTACAACGCTGATATATGGCTGCTATTTTAGGGTAGGCAGCCATATCTACTTTAAAACGAATGGCATTAAATACCTGCGGTACTAAACATACATCAGCTAAGCTTGGCGACTCGCCTGCGCAAAATGTATTTTTACTATCGAGCATGCGTTCTATTTTTTCAAAACCCACTTCAACCCAGTGGCGGTACCATTTATTTTTTGCTTCATCATCAACATTGAGTTCACTACTTAAATACTTAAGCACACGTAAATTATCAATCGGGTGAATATCACACGCAATTGCATAACTTAAATTGCGAATATGTGCTTTTTGCCATGCATTACCAGGCAGTAATGGTGTTTCAGGATATTGCTCTTCAAGGTACTCTAAAATTGCTAGAGATTGACCTAATATGCCGTTTTCTGTTTCTAAAGAAGGTAAAAGTCCTTGGGGGTTTTTCTGTAAGTAATCTGTGCTTTGTTGCTCTGATTTTAGTAAGTTTACCGGCACCAACTGGTGAACAATATTTTTTAGGTTTAATGCGATGCGCACACGATACGCTGCAGATGAGCGAAAATAAGTATAAAGCTTCATAATCTAATTACCCTTGATTGCCGTTAAAGTGTTTTTTAATTGTGCGCCAGCAGTCAGTGTAATTAGCTTGGCGCTCTTTACCTTCTAATGCGTATTTAGTCGGTGAAATGACATAACGGGATTCAAACATAAACGCTAAGGTATTTTCGTATTTTTGTGGAACCAGTTCCGCATTAGATGCTTTTTCAAATACATCCGCTTCAGGTCCATGCGGAGACATACAATTATGTAAACTTGCGCCACCTGGCACAAAGCCATGCTCTTTTGCATCATATACACCTTCAATTAACCCCATAAATTCACTCATGATATTACGATGATAGTAGGGCGGACGAAAAGTGTTTTCAGCAACCATCCAACGCGGTGGAAAAATAACAAAATCAACATTAGCCATTCCTTCAGTAGCTGATGGCGAGGTTAAAACGGTAAATATAGAAGGATCCGGATGGTCAAAGCTTACTGTGTTCATTACATTAAATCGCGATAAATCGTATTTATAAGGCGCGCTATTACCTGTCCATGCAACAACATCGAAAGGGGAATGCTTAATCTCACAGCTGAATAAGTTGCCATTAAATTTTGACACCAGTTCAAAATCACCTTCTTTATCTTCAAAAGCTGCAACTGGATATTGAAAGTCACGGTCGTTGGCATAGCCGTTTGCACCAACAGGGCCTCGCTCTGCAAGCTCCAAAGCATGTCCATAGTTTTCGCATATATAACCACGGGCCGTTGATTGTATTAAATCAACAGAAAACTTCATCCCTCGGGGTATAACTGCAATTTCACCTGGTTTAACACATAGCTTACCGCACTCTGTATGCAGGAGTAGCTCGCCTTGTTGGGGTACAAATAGCATCTCACCGTCAGCGTTGTAAAAGTAGCGATCAACCATAGACTTGTTAGCAACATAAACATGAATACCAATACCGGCTTGCCCATTAGCACTGCCGTTAGCAGCCATTGTTATGAGTCCATCTAGAAAATCAGTTGGCTTTGTAGGAATTTCAACGGGGTTCCAGCGAAGCATAGTCGGAGGTGTTACGGCTTCAGTGATAGGCGCAGTTCGGATCAGGCCGTTATCAATAGCGATGTAATCACCTTGCACTACCGAAGGGCGTAACCGGTACAGCCATGTTCTGCGATTTGTGGCTCGTGGCGCAGTAAATGCTGTAGAGCTAAATTGTTCAGTGTAAAGATCGTACTTAACTTTTTGAGGAGTAAATTGCCCTATAGGCAAGGCACCGGGTAGCGCTTCGGATTCAAATTCATTACCAAAACCGGTCATGTACTTTAACTGTTCTGCCATTACTGACTCCTGTGAGAGAAGGCTAGTTTTATGTTTTATTTATTTAAGTTAAGATACTCTCAAGTGAGAGTAATTTCAAATTGCTCTATAAATGTGTATGTAAATATAAATGAACAGCTAGTAAACCTATTTAACGGGATAATCATGAAACTGGATTTAGACACTTTTTTAGCATATCAACTAATTAATGTAGCAAGTTTGGTAAGTAATGACCTTGCTAAGGTATACCAGACCAAATTTGACTTAACGATACCTCAATGGCGAATTTTGGCGAATTTAGCGCAATTTGGTCAAAGTAATGCCAAAAATTTATGTACGCAGGCAAATATGGATAAATCGACCGTGTCGCGTGCAATAAAAATATTAGTAGAACAAAAGTTGCTAATAACTCAAATTAATTCAGAGGATAAGCGCGCAGCCATACTTTCATTGAGTGAAGCTGGAAAAGATATGTATAAAAAAATAGTACCCGAGGCGTTAAGGTGGGAAAAAGAACTATTGGCTTCGTTAAACACACATGAACAGGATTTATTAATAAGCTTACTTAATAAGCTAAAAAATAAATTACAGGCATAAAAAAGCCCATCAAATGATGGGCTTTTATAATTTTAACTAATCTAACAATTTAGATTAGAAAGTGTAACGTACACCTACACGCATTTCCCATACTGAAGCACCAGTTTGTACTGAAGTATTAGCGTTATTACCGTTAAAGCCTGAGTAAACGTAACGACCTTGGTCATCAATAGATGTTGAGATCATGCTTGCACCTACGAAAGGACCTTTCTTAAGAACGCCCCAGTCATCATTTAGCATGTTTGTAAGGTTGTCGATTACAAAGAATGCTTCACCTTTATGGCCTTCCATAAAGCCTGGTAATTCTTGTGTAACTTTAAGGTTAAACTTAACAAACCAGTCAGCATTTTGTTGGTTACGACCTGTGATTTCACCACGTTTAAGTCCTTCAGAAGCAATAAAGTCGTTAAACTCATTGATTTCATCAGCCGACATGTTGTAAACAACGTTAGGATCGTTTTCAAGTGGAACGTACATTAACTGACGGTTGCCATTCCAGTTGTTATCACCAAAGGTAGTGTTGCGGTTAGCATCTGTGTTATCGCTACCATCAAACGTAAAGCTGTAAGGTAGGCCTTTGTATGCTTCACCGTAAAGGTTAAAGCGTGTCTCAAAGCCATCTACAAACTCATATTTGTAACCAAGCGTCATAGTAAAACGATGCGGAATTTCATAATCTGAAGACGCAACACCTGGGTTACCTGGGTTAGTAAGTGCGATGTTACCATAGTTAGAACCAGCTACAGAGCTAGTCATTGGGTTTACATCGTCTGCATCTGTGTATGCATAACCAAAGCTAAAGTTGATGCCGTTATCGAACATTTTGCTAACTGCTGCAGAGATAACTGAAGAATCACCGCTATCGCCACTAACATTTGTTAATAAATACTCATTACTACGACCTTCGATTGACTCGTAAATTGGGCGACCATCAAACGTAGTTTCACCGCTATCTTGAAGTGCGATATCACGCATCAATGCAGCATCTTTCTTCTTCGAGTATAGGTAGTCTACAGAGATTACGTATTCGTCTTCAGTTGTGTATGTAGCACCAAGAGAGTATTTCCACTCTGAAGGAATTTCAAAATCTGGGTCTACAGCATTAACTGTTGCATCGCCTACACCAATTTCTGTATTTGCAACAATGTCAAACATACCTTGTGGTACGTCAAAACCAGGTGTACCGCCGTTTACGTTAGCTGTATTGAATAAATCTACACCACGGAACTGCGTACTAATGTTTGTAATACCATCGTTAGAGTAAGAGTTAGACAGCCATACGTTCGGGTTACCACCAGAGAACAAGCCTAAGCCAGCGCGCACTTCAAGTTCGTCAGTTGCATACCATTGGAATCCAACACGTGGCTGCAGTAAGTCAATACCGTCGAATGTAGACTGGTTGCTGAAACCGTAACGGTTAGTGAAGTTTTGGTTAAAGTTAGGAACGTCATCACTTGTGTACTTGTCGTAACGTAAACCAAACTGAATTGTTGCATCTAAGTCAGTAAACGCGTATTCGTCTTGTACATAAAATGTGTGTTGAGCATATTTAAAGCTTGCAGCCGCATCATTCGGGTTATTAGTACCTGCAGCATTGTTGTAGTAGATACGCGCTGCTTGACCTGCTTCAAAGTCGTCAATTGAGTCAAAGCGCCACTCACCTTCTGTTTGCTGTACGAACAAGTTAAAAACAGATAGCTCTTCAAACTCGTAACCAGCAGTAATTGTGTGTTGATCTAAGTAATAAGTACCAGCAACTTTAAATGTAGTTGTGTCGTAATCTAGGTCGTTTGATTGACGAGAATCATCAGGACCAATGTAAACCGTACCACCATTATCAGTGCGGATTTGCATTTCACCAAAGCTGCTTGCAGCATCTAATGACTGAACCGTTGCATCTAGCTCTGATTTACCTAAACGAATTTCAGTAGAAAAATCGTCTGACCAATCAGAATATACAGAACCAATGATTGATGTAAACTCAGCACTTTGATTATAGAAGTGGTTTGATAAAGAAACGCGGCTAGAACCAGTATCAGACTGAGAAATTGTGTTACCGTCGTTGTAGTTATAGATTAAGTTTGCACGGTGATCTTCGTTGATGTTCCAATCTAGTTTTACTAAGATTTTTTCATCTTCAACAGGCATGCTTGATGGCATACCGCCAGCATCGTAGCCGTAAACTGATTGAGAAATACTCTGAATGCGAGATACGTCATCAGCTGTAACACTACCACTGCTAAGACCGTCGTAATTAAACTGGCGAACACCTTCAAGTTTTTCGTATGAAGTGAACAAGAATAATGTATCTTCAACAAGCGGAAGGCCTACGTTGAAACCGTAACGTTTTTCAGTGTAGTTACCGTTATCAACTTCATTACCTTCAATTTCGTCGCCTTTCATTGAATCGTTTGTGTAATCGAAGAAAACACCACCGTGAACGTCGTTGCCACCAGATTTAGTTACAGCGTTAATGTTACACGATGTAAAGCCACCGTATTGAACGTCAAAAGGGGCTAGCTCAGCTGAAACTTGTTCAATAGAGTCGAAAGAGAAAGGGGCACGGATAGTAGGGTAACCGTTTGAGCTTAAACCGAAGTTATCGTTCATGCGAACGCCGTCAAGCGTTAAGCTGTTGTAACGTGGGTTACCACCACCACAGTTGATTGAACCACGGCTATCATCAATTGTGATACGTGGGTCAATACGGATGATGTCTTTTAAATCACGGTTGATAGCTGGTTGGTTTTCAAGATCCGTTAGCGTAAAAGTAGACGCAGGACCTGTACCACCAGACATAGCACTGATAGGGGCACCCGTAACTACAATTTGCTCGATGTTAGAGATATTCTCTAAAGAAGCATTTACCGGGTAATCGTTACCAATGTTAAGAATAATGTTATTGAACTCTTGGTCTGCATAAGTGTCAGAATCTACAACTACTCTGTATGGACCACCAACACGTAGGCCTTTAGCTGTAAAGTAACCAGCATCATTAGTTTCAGTTGTTTTAACTGAGCCTGAAGGAACGTGTAAAATAGTAATTTTAGTTCCTGCAGCAGGGTTACCGTTAGGACCCTTTATTTGACCTTTAATTGCAGAGGTTGTTTCGTTTGCAATTGCAGCACCACTCACACCAACACATGCTGCTATAGCAAGTGATAGAGCTGTTTTGCGAAGTTGAATTTTCATTTTATTTTCCCGTGTAGTTAAATAAACTTTTAATAGCTTTTTTATTTTAATTTTGGATTAAGCGACCGCAAAATACACTTTACCCAAAATACTTACATAGTGTACCTCATTTGTTTGTTACAAATAAAATACAACTGTAATTTTTTTATTATAAAACACTTTATTTATGAAATTTAGCATTTTATCTATGTTTCAATATTTTACCGTTCAAATAGTAAGTAGTTTTTATGACAAACAGATGAAAAGTGATTTTTTCCATAAAAAAAGCCATTACATGCATGTAATGGCTTTTTTAATTTTACGAGTTTTTGATGTACAGGCTATGTATTAAAACTTATAGCTAACACCAATTTTAGCTTGCCAAGCTGATGAGCTAGTTTGATATTGGCTATAGTTACGAACATCAGCGCCATTAAATCTGCTATCAATTATATAACGACCTTGATCGTCTAACCCGCCAAAGTCGTAAACTGCTTGGTCAGAGAAACCTAAGCGCTTTTCTACGCCCCAGTCACTGTTTAATAAGTTGGCAAAGTTATCAATCATAAAGTAAACCTCACCGCTATGACCTTTTGCAAAACCAGGGATCTCTTGTTTAACGCTAATATCCATAGTGGTAACCCATGGTTGCGTGCCTGAGTTACGGTCTAAGATTTGGCCTCGCTCAGAAATACCCGCTCTATTAAGTAGTGTCTCAAGTTCACTCCATGATAGCCCTGATTCATCCCAATTTACATTGGCATCATCTGCACCAGTTGGAATATACGCTAAATAAGCTGAGCTTGAATAAAAGTCACGCGTATCACCTAAGTCACTATCTTGATACATACCCATAGTATAGCTAAATGGACGACCAGAGCGACGTTCGAAATACACATTAAATCTTGTGGCATAGCCACTGAAGAACTCAGTGTTATACGCTAAATTAACTTTAAAGCTATGCTCTACTTCATACGCACCACGGGCAGCAAAGTCTTCATTTCGGCTCTTAGTGATATTGTACTGATAGTTGCTTTGTGCACGTGATGAAGAGCCTGAAGACGCTTCTGTTACATCTTGATGTGCATAGCTTGCTGAAATATAAAGGCCATTTTCCCACTCTTTAGCAAGTGCTGTTGAAATAATAACAGAGCGACCATCATCAGTTGAGTTAGTCATTGCGATATCAAAGTTATCAGCTAAATCACCGCTGTAAATACTTTCATAGATGATACGCTCGCCGTCGGCCGCTACACCTACAGGTTTTATGGCGGTGTTATGCCACACAGCTTCGTTTTCTTTTTTGTGATAAGCAATTTCTGCTTGCCATTTAAAGCCTTCACCTAGTAACTCAGAATCAAAGTCGTACTCAAATCCAAGTTGTGCACGAATACTTGACGGTAGTTCAAAGTTAGGATCAACATAGTTTGTGCTACCTGCACCTTGAACTAAAGAGCCTTTTATGGCATCTGGTACTTGAGTGATATCAGCTTGATTATTAGCATAATAATCGTTAATAGCACTTTGAGGTGCATCTACAAAAGTAATGCCATCGTTTTGGAATGAGTTATTGTACCAAACGTTAGGGATACCACCTTGGAAACGACCCACGCCACCGTTAACTGTTAATGCTTCTGTAGCGTAATACTTAAAGCCAATACGCGGTAGAATAATATCTAACCCATCGAGGTTTTCTTGATTGCTAAAGCCATAGGTGTTTAAAAAGTTTTCGTTGAGTGTTGGTTTATCATCAGAAGATAAACGCTCATAACGAACACCTGCTGTTACTTCTAAATCATCACCAACATAAAAAGTATCTTCAATGTAAAGTGCTAATTGATTACGGGTTGCGTCGTAAGCGGTGTCATTAGGGTTATTTGTAAAGGCATTGCTGTAGCTAAAATCGTACTTTCCTTTGTAGTTACCTACTTCACGATTTTCGAAACCATTAAAGTTATCAAATTCCCATGAACCGAGTGAGTTAGCTGCAAAAAGGTTGTATAAGTTTAACGACTCATATTGCATACCAAAGTTAATTTCATGCTCGTCCATTAAATAAGTGGCATCAAGAGAAAGTGTTAAATTTTCTGTTGCTGAGCTATTTGCATGGCGAAACTCATCGGTACCAAAGTTATAAGAAGGCCCGCGGAAGTATTCTTCAACTTTAACGCTACCAATATCAGAATTTGTTAAACTTCTCGATGATACATCTTTGTATGCAATACCGATTTCAGTTGAAAAGTCTTCGTTCCAATCTGAATATAGCTTGGTAGCAAAGTTATTAAACTTGGTTGCGTAGGTATAACGACTTGATGCAAACTGAACTGATGTGCCACCAGTACCAAAGTTTGTTTCATCTTTGTCATCTTGCCACTGATAGGTAAAATCTAAGCGATGATCATCAGCAATGTTCCAGCTTAATTTTACAAGTAATGTTTCGTTGGTGTCTTTAGGGTCGCCTCCAAGAGAGTCTGTTAAGCCGTATTCGTTATTTAGAATATTAAGGAAACGGTTATAGCTTTCTTCACTCACATCGTATTCGTTGGTTGCGCCTGAACCTTCAAAACCATAATCTAAATCTAGTTCGCTTGACCATTTATTGTAGTTAACAAAGTAAAATAAGGTATCGTCTATAAGTGGGCCGCCAACATTAAAACCGTAGCGTTTTTCAGTTTGGTTAGGTTCTACTTGTTCAACAATGTATGTGCGGTGACCATCGTCATCTAAAACAGGGCGGTTATCAGCAAACACTTGAGATATGCTGTCTACATCGCCAGCAATATCTGGTGTTGATGTTTCGTAAAAACCAGAAAACTTAAGTTCGTTAGTACCTGACTTAGTTACCGCGTTAATAGTACCACCACCAAAGTTGCCTTTAGAGGCTGAAAATGGAGAAACATCAACAGAGATCTGCTCAATCGCATCAAGGGCTACAGGGGGCTGCGAAGTAGGGTAGCCGCCGTAACTTAAACCAAAGTCGTCATTTTGGCCAATACCATCTACAGTTAAACCATTTGTACGTGGGTTGCTACCGGCAAAGGTTAGCTCGCCGCTACCATTAATACTAGCAAGTGGGTTTAAACGTGCGATGTCTTTAATGTCACGATTAAAGCTAGGCATGTTGTTGATGGTATCTTCACCAAACGTGCTGCTAGAACCACCCGATTGTTGGACAATTTTATAACCAGACACTTCAATTTTTTCAATATTGAGTGGTGCTAATTGCGACGTTAATCGGTAAGTTTCGCCAAGGTTTAAAAAGATATTTTCAACGGTGGTATCGTTAAACGTATCAGAGTCGATGATCACAGTGTAAGGTCCACCAACACGTAAACCATTTGCAATGAAAGTACCACTTTCATTGGTCGTTAGTTCACTAATTGTGCCAGTTGGTTGATGAACAACCTTAATTTTAACGTTTGCAGCGCTCGCACCTGAAGGTGTGGTTATTTTACCACGCATTGCAGATGAAGTGTCAGCAGCCATAGCGCTTGTTGAAACTCCTAGAGCAAGAATTACTGCTCCAGTTAATTTCGAAAGGCGAAGCTTAGTCATAATGTTGATTTCCCATTTAGATGATTTAAGTTAGAAACTGAATTTATTTTTGTGTTTGCTGTGTTAAGGCCATTTTTGATTGCGTGTTAGCAGGATCAAATAATGTATTTAACAATCCAGCCAAGCGAATTCCCGCTTGTTGCAAGCGTGTTTTCACAATAGGGGTGTTGTTGTAGATATAGTCGTAGCTAATCTGTTCTTCTGTTGATTCATATATTTTTAGGGCTAAGTTGTGCGACTCTTCAAGCCAGCTTGTTGGTGTACTTTGTAAATATTCACTAATTAGCTCGCTGTTGTTGGTATTTATAAACTGAGCGTATTCAGTAAAAGATAAGTTTTCGTTTTCTACTAACTTGGTATCCCATAGGCTATGTAGATTGGTTTGTTGGTTAAAAAAAGAAACCTTAACGCGATTGCCGCCTCTATCTTCTGCTCTTCCTGCATGAAATGGTTGATGGCTGTCACCCACTAAATGCACCAAAAAACGCAAGCTAAACTGTTTGGCCGCAAGGCTTGATTTATCATCTTTCAACACGCGGATAGAGTAGTGAATGCCTTCTAATATGTTTGTTACTGATTCTTTGTGTTTAGTGTGGTCGTGGTCAAAACTAAAGGTCGCGTTGTCATCAGCATTAATGTAATGCCAACGAGATGATTTTTTTTGCCAAAAGTCACCTGGTGCAGATCGCATTTCGTCAGGCCATGTTGAAATCTGAGCTAAAGATTCACCGTTGAGATAGGGGATAAGTACAGTCTTAGTAGTTTCGCTTATGTGCGACTCTGCAATTTTACCCACTACACGATGCCCGTTTTGGCCCCAAGCATTACAATCTGTGCTTGCAAATATTGCACTAATTAAAAGTGTTAAAGAAAGCGAATATTTTACATTTTTGTACATTGAAGCATCCTAGTTAGTGTGACATTTATTTTGTAAACGCTGATAAGGTCAATTGTCCTCATTTTTTTAGTTGATAGAAAGGACTCAATAAAATTCATATTTTCTTGTTTAAAATTGTTTTTATTCAATGGTTTGGGTTTGACAGGTAAAATTACCTGTTGTAATAAGTAATTAAAATTGTTCAAATGAGCTATTACTCTAATTTAAACGGGTGCTTTTTGAATATTAAGAAGTTAATGTTGCATAAAATATCAATTGTTACATTTATGTTTCTAGGCGTGTTGCTAAGTTGGTTTTCAGGTCAAGTTATTGTGGGCGAGGAAGATATAACGTTTCCAGTAATAATAGAGACATCAACGACATGTCAAACAACGGCAACGGCTAATAAGAGTCAACTTATAGTATTTACCCCCTCAAAATACGTTGCTCAATTACTTACTAAAAACTTGTGTGATGATAAAGTTGTGGCTAAGCAATATGGCTCTGTCATTGGCTATTGGGGATATAGAACCGTTGATAGCTTAGAGTTTGTAGGTAAAGGTATTGCAGATTTAATTTTAGCGAAAAATAATATTATGGATGCGTTTAAGGCTGAATCTACTTACAACTATCAGCCTGTGGTTGGCTTTTCTGATTACACTGCGTTTTTTATCTCTTCAAAAGAAAAACCAAAGATCAGCAAACAATATTTTTTAGATAAAAAAATCGGTCTGTTAGATTATCCAACGAGTCGCTCAGGACACATTTTACCCAAACAAGCCTTTAAAGAGCTAGGCCTAAACATTGCTCAGCTAAAAATAACCTATGCGAGTTCACACAATGAGTTGAGAGAATTATTGGCGAACGGGGAAGTAGACCTTATTGCCTCTTTTTGGAGAGAAAGTGACAGTCAGCGTTTTTCAAAAAATTATATTACGCCTATTAGTAGTAATGTGGCAGGCACCCGTTGGTACTTAAAAATGCAGCATAATAATACTGATTTACTCTGTGCTGTACAGTCTCACTTATTGAGTATGTCTAAAGAACAATCGTTTCAATATTATCAAAATGTTGAGCCATATTGGCAGTGCAACAGTTACCCCGTTACCTTTATAGGGGAGTCGTAATGAATAGGTTAATATGGATAATATGCACAATTTTTTTATTCTTGTTTTTCTCGTCTGTTTTTTATATTTCGACAATACAAAAACAACAGCAAGTAAATAAATTACAAATAATACAAATAGAAAAACAAATCGCTTTAGACTTACCTTTGTTAGATTTATCAAATGAGCTGCTTAAACACTCAGGTAATAAAGCAGCTTTACTTAATTATATTCAAACCTTAAACACCTTTATTAATAGTACCGATATTGAGGTTGTAGCTATAACGCCACAACATGAATTTGATGCTTCTTTAAAAACTTCCACAGAGTTTATTCGAGAGTTAAATAGTAATAATGGTGTGGTGTTCATCGTTTTCTCTTTGAGACAGCCGTATTTTACGGGTGATGTGGTAGCTATTTATGGGATGCTTTTTATTCTTAGTATATTACTTACGTACTTAATAAAATTAGCCTATATCAACAAAAATGATGATAAGCAGGTTATTCACGCAGAATCAAATACTACAGAGTCAAAACCATTAACCCTGATTATTGATTTAAAAAGTAAAACATTATCGAGTAGCGTTTCTTTGGAGCACCAAGTAGCTCTGGCAAACAAACCGTTATGTTTTTATTTAGCGCTTGTGGAATACTGCACTAACAATCCAGAGATCAAGCTTAATCATAACAAGAATGTACCCGAGGAATTGATAGAGCTTGCCAATAAGTATTTCTATCGTTTAGTTGAGCTTGGTCATACAGTAAGAAAACGTCCAAACTTTAATAACAGTCTAGAGAAAACATTGAGTGAAATTCGTGCGTCACTGGATGATGTGTTAAACGATTGCCCTGAGCAAAAGGGATTATACTACCCACCGAAAGCATTTGGAGAGGGCTCACGCTCACGAATGCACAGTTATGGGTTAGCAAATGTGGGTCAAGGAAATATAGAAATAATAGGAAAGTAATCGTGCTTTGCTACTTAACCATAACTCTGATTAAGAGAGCTTAAATTGGTTTGGTTAGCACATAAACCTCAACGATGAGTGTCATGACTATATCAATGACACTCATCACTGTTCAATACAGATTACTATTTAGGTGCAAACTCATGTGCATCAACAGGGCTGTGCTCTGCAAAAAATCGTTTTAATGCCTGAGCGTCCGTTTCATCGGTGCTTACGAATCCTTTCATGTGAGTAATTTTAGGGTAACTATCGCCACCAGAAGCATTATATTCATTAATACTCATGCGGTATGTTTTGTTTATATCAAGCGGCTTGCCGGCGATGAACACGTTAGTTACTTGATCCTCTTTAAGTTCAAAGGCTAAGTTGTGGTATTGCATGTAGGCTCCAGAGTCTGGTGGGAAACGCGTCACGACATTTAAATAGGTTAAAATATCATTGCCTTTGAAATCGATATAAGCGACACGGTTTTTAAAAGGCTGTACTTTGAGTATGTCTTTATAACTCACGTCACCCGCATTGATGCTATCGCGAACACCACCACCACTGATAATGCCAAAATCGGCACCTACGGTATTCATTTGCGCTCGAATAATAACGCGAGCAAGGTTAGTTTGCTCGAAGCGTACTTTGTTACGATCACCCTCGAGTCTGTCATTCACAAAGCCAATTTTACCTTCAATTTGTTTTGCCCCTTTTTGTTGGTACGCCGCTAAAAAGGTTTGTAGCGCTGGATCTGGTTTAATGTAATTTGCAGCAAGTACGGATTTTACGCTACCGTCTTTTTGCTTTTTATCTACGTATAAATTAACGGGCAATAATTGATAACTTAGCAGTGATAATTGACCGTTTTCTAATTTAAACTCCGCTTTACCCACATACTTACCCCATTCATGGGCTTGCATTATCCAGGTTCCATTTTGTCGATCAGGTTTACAGGCTAAACCTGGCTTAAAATTCTCATCTGTGACATTTTCTGCAGCCATACACACTGGCTCTTGGGAATGGCCACCAATAATCATATCAAGGGCATTTTTATCTAAAGAGCGGGCAAGCGTAACATCACCTGGAGCATTTATTCCATAATTGGCATCTACATAATGCCCCATGTGCGTTACCGCAATGGTAATGTCAGGATTGTATTTTGCTTTTAATGTTTGGGTAAGTGAGGCGGTTATTTCAACCGGATCTTTAAATTCTAAGTGGCCAATGTATTGCGGGTTACCAATTTTAGCGGTGTCTGTCGTTGTTAACCCAATTACGGCAATGGTTAAGCCGCCTTTGTTGAATATCTTATAACGTTCAAAAATAGTTTCGTTAGTTTGTTTATCAAAGATATTAGCCGATAAAAGAGGGAAGTTAGCCCATTGCTGTTGCTGTCTTAATACACTTAATGGATTATCAAACTCATGATTACCTAATGCCATTGCGTCATAGCCAATTTTCGACATGCCTTTGAAATCGGGCTCAGCAAATTGCAGGTCTGATTCAGGGATACCAGTATTAATATCGCCACCAGATAATAATAACACCTGATGCCCTTGTGCTTTTGCATCGGCTCTTAGCTGGTCGATTAGGGTTTTACGCGCGGCCATACCATATTCGCCTTTTTCATTATGCCAAAAACGACCATGATTATCATTGGTATGAAGAACAGTTAAATAGTGTGCTGCAGGTTTATTGACAGAGTCACTGGCACAGCCATATAAACCAAGAAATAAAATGAGAAAAACAAGAGTACGCATAAAATACCTATCGATTAACAAAACTCAGTATAGTAGGCGGCTAGTTTAAACTAGTTCGAGGTTAAAAAAACGCACTTATTCATATTTTTCAGCCAATAAGGCTTCACGTTGCTGCTCTACAACCCGTTTTCTGCGTGCGAGCTCATCATGTGCGTATTGAGATTTTTGATGATTTACATCAATCATCCATTTCAAAAAGCTGACGGGAAGCTGGGTGTATGGTTCACCTTGGTGTAGCCCAAAGTCACAAATAGTCGTGTTGTTTGCCATTATATTTACTCCTATCACTGTGTAGGCTGATAATAACAAAAAAAGAGTGATTGATAAGGGGCTTTTTAAGTACCTTGCTAGGCTTAAAGTTAATTTAAAAAAGAGTCACCGTGATGTACATCAAGGCACTCAGACAATTAACTCTCCATAATGTGTTTAAAATTAAAATGTAAACAGTTGTAACTGCAGTGTAATTACTTTGATATGAATTGTAGCGTTAAGTACTTATGTATCGATTTATAAAATGAATAACACTACTCTATGACGCCTAATGACAATAAAAAATAGGAATAATAATGAAGAAGCTTATCTTAGCGTCAATTTTAACTGCAGCGAGCTTTTCAAGCGCAGCAACCATAGTCGAAATGCAAACGAGTCAAGGAACGATAGAAATTAACTTGTTTGATCAACAAACACCTAAAACAGTAGAAAACTTCCTAAGTTATGTTAATGATGCAGCGTATAACCAAACAGTAATACACCGCTCTGTTGATAAGTTTGTCATTCAAGGAGGAGGTTTTACTTTTTCTGATGAAATGGATCCCATTACAACCAAGCCAGCGGTTATTAACGAACCTGTTTACTCAAATGTAAAAGGCACAATTGCCATGGCAAAGCAGGGCGGCAACGAAAACAGCGCCACTAGCCAATGGTTTTTTAATATGAGTGATAACAGCCAAAACTTAGATTTACAAAATGGTGGGTTTACCGTTTTCGGACAAATAACAGCACAAAGCCAAGAAACTTTAGATAAAATAGCGGCCTTAGTTCATTGTGCAGAGGTACCATTGGTTGGTATTACTAAAGAGCAATGTTCAGATGAAAATGTGGTTATTAGTAATCAAAACTTAGTATCAATACAAACGGTGGTTGTGCTTGATGACGATCCTAATTCAGCACAAAATTTAACACCTAAAGAGAATACATTAATTGATAACGTAGAAGTGACACCACCACAAAGTTCAGACTCTAGTGGCAGTATGGCATGGTTATTAGGCGCACTATTGCTTGTAGCACCTAGGTTAAAACGCACTAAATAAGCCGTAAAAATAACGGCGACTTATCATAGCCGCCGTTTTTTTAGTTAGGGTCTGTTGATCTTTGCGGATTACAATTTGTTCAAACTAGGGGCGGTTTAATCGCGGCGCGAGGTTTGTAACCTAGTGGGCTAAGTAAAAACCGAGCAAAGCTTCCGCGTCCTGCTCCGCCCCTTACCTACATCCATGTAGGCAACAAAGAGTAAATCGCCTCTAGGCAGAACCCTTCGGGCAGCGCCTGTTTGGCATTGATGCTGCGTTATCGCCTATTTATGGGGAATAACCACACCACATAGGCTCTGCCTTGCCTAAATACCAAACAGACTGCTGCAAATTCAACCTTGAAAGGTCATCAGACCCTAGTTGTAAAGTACGCTCACCAGTAACATTACCCACATTACAAACACAGATAAGCAGCCTAGCAAAAATACTCTAAAACGAGCTCTTAAATGATTACTACCAAGGTGAATGAGGCTATGAATAATGCGTGTCGCTACAAATATACACGCCAATACTGCAATAGAGACACTCGCCATATTAAGCTGTAAAGCAAGCAAACAACCCGCATAAAAAAGCACAGGTATTTCAAATTGATTGCTAAAATTACGATCCGCTACTCTCACATGATCGCCCGCATTATCGAGGCGCATAGCAGCAAAGTCGCTTAACTGTATGTGTTTATTTTTAGCCGCTGCAAAACGACGTTTTCCCATAATCACCATAACAACTAATGAAAGTGTTACCTGCACAAACATGGCTATTATTATTATCTTTTCCATAACTTACCTTATTATTTATATTAACTATTCACAATGTGTTACACAATTAAGTACTAATTAGTAGCATAGTATTAATTGATAATGGTAGTTTATAAGTGATTTAGTCTTTTTATAACACTAAGCCCGTATTTAACAGCAATGGATATAACTAAAATGAAACACATCATCGGCTTAAGTGCAATTGCACTGGCAATATTAAGCGGTTGTTCGAATACCGCCACTCTTTCTCAATCATCACAAACATCACTTTTATCACCAGCGCTTGTTGTAAGCCCTAACGATAATCGTGAATACAAAACACTAACACTTGCCAATGATATTGAAGTGATTTTAGTTTCTGATCCAAGCGCAGAAAAATCAGCTGCTTCATTGAGTGTCGGTGTCGGCCTACTGCACGACCCAATGAGCCAGCAAGGTATGGCGCATTATTTAGAACATATGTTGTTTTTAGGCACTGAGCGCTACCCTGACACTAAAGGGTACTCCGATTTTATGACTAAAAACGGCGGAGCGCATAATGCCTATACGTGGCTCGATATTACAAACTACATGTTTAAAATTAATAACGATGCGTTTGATGAAGGCTTAGACCGCTTTTCAGACTTTTTTAAAGCCCCTAAGCTTTACCCAGAATATACAGAAAAAGAAAAAAACGCAGTGAATGCTGAGTGGTCAATGCGTCGTGAAATGGACTTTTTTGGCCAATTTAAACTTGCACGTAAAATGATGGGTGAACACCCAGCTAATCGATTCTTAATTGGTAACCTTGAAACGTTAGGCGATAAAGCTGATAGTTCATTACACAGAGAAACTGTTGATTTTTATAATAAATATTATTCATCAAATATTATGAAAGTGGCGTTAATTTCTAATTTACCACTTGAAGAAATGCAGAAAAAAGCAGAAAAATACTTCGCTGATATTAAAAATAAAAATATTGAAAAGCCAAAAGTATCAGCCAAGCTAAATTTTGATAATGCCGGTGGTAAACGTGTTTTTTACTCGCCAAACGAAGACGTTAAACAATTACAGCTCGACTTTACAATCACTAATAATCAAACTGAATTTGCAGTAAAACCTAATCGTTTTGTTGCCTATTTACTTAGCAATGAAATGCCAGGTAGCCCAGCACAAATATTACGTGATAAAGGCTGGGTATCGCAGTTATCAGCATCTGCTTCACCAAATCAATATGGTAACTATGGCTCTTTAAATGTGAACATAGAGCTGACTGATGAGGGCATGAAAAACCGCGAAGCCATTGTTGCGACTATTATGCAATATATTGATTTAATTAAACGTGAAGGTGTTAATAGTAAGTACTTTAATGAAATTCGCACCTCTTTGAATAACCAGTTTAAATTTTTAGAAAAAGGCGATGAGTTTAACTACGTCAGTGCGCTGACTCAAAGCATGCAAGATTATCCGTTAAATCATGCGATAAACGCACCATACTACTACGCTAAGTTTGATGCTGATGCGGTTAATAATGTACTAAAACAACTTAACGCAGATACCTTACGTGTTTGGTATATTTCTCAACAAGAAGACACTGATTCACAATTACATTTTTATGATGGTAAATACCGAATTAGTGATATTAGCGACGCAGAAATTGCCAGCTGGGAAAAACCAAGTGAATTTAATTTAGCCTTACCAAGTGTTAACAACTTACTGCCAGAGAGTTTTGCAATTAAAACGCAGGCTTTTAAAGAGCAAAAACACCCAGAACTTAGCTATGATAAAAACGGTGTAAAAATCTGGCGCCAAGCAAGCCAGCAGTTTGCAGAGCAACCCAAAGGTTTAGTTGAGGTGTATATCAACACACAAACAGGGTTGCGTGATATTAACTCAACCGTCCTTTATTCTGTGTGGGCAGATTTATATAACACTCAATTAAGTCAGCTACGAACCGAAGCGGCTATTGCCGGTATGAATGTTAATTTAAGCTCAAGCAATGGCTTAGTTTTATCATTAAGTGGTTTTACCGATAAACAAGATACCTTACTTAAACAAGCGTTAGCTGGATTTGACGATAAAATTTCAGCGCAAGCATTTAATCAAGCGATTGACCGTTATCAACGTGATTTACTCAATCAGCAAAAACAGTTCCCGTATGCACAAGCGTTTAGTGAATATTCAAAACTGACTCGAACCGGTAGTTTTGATACTGACGCGCTTATTAAGGCAGCTCAATCACTGACGCTCGCTGATTTACAAGCATTAAAGCAAAGCACATTAGCGAATAATAACTTACGCGTATTTAGCTATGGCAACTATAACCAAAAAGATATTGATGCCATTGCTGCTGAGTTAACGGCTATTTTACCAAATAATCATACAAAATCTGAGTTTGCTCGCAGTAAAGCCTGGTTACCACAACAAGGTGAAGCGCGCGTATTACACAAAGATATTGATGTAGCCGATGTAGCCGTTGTCGATATGACCATTCACCCAACGCCAGGTTATAAACAAAAAGCGCAGGCGGCGGTTTTACAAGGGCACTTTAGAACAATCGCGTTTGACAAAATGCGTACCGAAGAACAACTAGCTTATGCGGTAGGGGCATTAGCGCGTCCTATTGAGGATTACTCTGGTATTGGTTTGTTTATTCAAACGCCGGTCAAAGGGCCAAAAGAAATTCAAGTACGCTTTGATAAGTTCAAAAAAGAGTACGCTTCTGAGCTTAATGCTATGAGTGAAGAAACATTTGCACAGCTTAAAAATGCAACGTTGGTTTCGTTAAAAGAACAGCCAAAGAATTTAAGCGACGAAATGAGCCCATTGATTAACGATTGGTACCGTGAAAACTTTGATTTTGATTCAAAACAAAAGCTAATTGCAGAAGTAGAAAAGGTCACCCTTGCTGATATTAAAGACTACTACCAGCAAACCATGTTAAATCCACAAGCAGCCCGCTTAAATGTGCAGCTACGCGGCACTAAGTTTAGTGATAGCGAGTTTGCTGATTTACCAAACCAAACTAAAGTGACGAGTTTAGATGCTTACTACAGCGATATAAAATTGCAAAAGTAAGTTGAAATTACTCAAAAACCAAACAAAACCCAGCCATTGTTGACTGGGTTTTGTTTTAACGGCGTTAATTATGGTTTTAGTAAAATGGCTACCATTGCCATGTTAGGCCATAAGTAAAAAGCCAATTATGGCAAAGCCTGCAGCAATTAAGGTATAAGGTAATTGCGTTACAGCATGACTGATCAAATTACAGCCAGAGCCTTGTGCTGCTAGTACGGTTGAATCAGAGTAAAAACAGGCTTGGCTACCAAATGAAGACGCTGAAAGTAATGCGCCAATCACCAATGGAATATTTGCATCAACCGCCGTCGCAAGGGGCATGACAATAGGAATTGAAACCGCAAAAATCCCCCAACTTGAACCCGTAGCAAACGCTAATATCGACATCGCAATAAATACCACCGCAGGTAAATAGCCAGCGGTCATATACGGGCTTAAGCTGCCAATCACAAATTGTGGTAAGCCAATTAAGTCGCATACATCTTTAAAAATAAAGGCGGCAATCACGGTTCCAATTGCGGGGATCATACTTTTAAAACCATCCAGCATACGCTCAATCATTTCGCTAAAGCTCATTAATTTTTGTAACGCATAAAATGGCAAAGTGACAGCCATTGTCGCTAATAGACCTTTGTACACATCTATTTCAAAATATACGGTAAATGCGACTAATAAAATAATCGGCAACAAAAAGTTATATAACTTACCTTTAGGATCCGCATCTTCAAAGTGTTCCTCCGCTGCTTTTACTGCATATTCATCGGCGGTTTGTACTTGAGTATAAATCGCAGGCTCTAAAGTAGGAGCGTGAGTTAGCGCCTGTTGCTCGGCTTTTTTCATGGGGCCAAAAGTAGGGATCACGCCGGCAATAACCAGCACCACAGTCAACACCGCAAACCAGGCATAAAACATGTACGGAATGGCTTGAATGTAAACGGCAATGCCTTTGCCTTCTTCTGCAATGCCGTTATCCACTAACAGGCCACCAAAAAATACAGCCCACGTTGACAAAGGGACGAGTACACAAATAGGCGCTGCCGTTGAATCAACAACGTAAGCGAGCATTTCACGACTCACTTTAAATTTGTCGGTGATCCGCTTCATGGTTTCACCCACGGTAAGCGCGTTTAAATAATCGTCAATAAATATCACGACACCCAAACAAAAGGTCATAAATAAGGAGGATCGTTTACCTCGGGTGTACTTTAAAGCCAAACTACCAAACGCAGAAGCCCCTCCAGTGCGCACTAATAAGGCAATAAGCGCACCAAAGCCGCCACACACAAGTATTAACCAACCAATGGTTTCATCAGTCATTACTTTGAGTGATGTGCTGGCAAAATTTGAGAGAACTTTGCTAGGGTCAGCTAAAACAAGGCCAACTAATGCACCAATCAGTAACGATAAAATAGGGCGGCGTAAAACAACAGCCAATACAACCACTACCGCAGGCGGCAGTAGAGTTAACGCAGAAGGTTCAAGCATTTATAAGATCACAAAATTAAAAGCAGATTTAAAAAGTAAACTGCTTATACAAAAACAAAGAAGATGATAAGTTTGTTGTTAAATCATTTTCCAAGTCACTGCTTTTGCACGCGTGGAGGGCACTTAAAAAATTATGTTAAATTAATAGTTTTAGTGAAACGCGTTGGCTTTGGCGCCAGACGGCGCAAGGAATGCATGCCGCTATTGTTGTGCCTTTAAAAACATCGGCGCAAAAATAATCTTCTTTTTTATTTCAGTCAATAAAAAAATATCGGGTCGTTAAAAATTTATCAGGAGTTATTTTGAATATTGCTTTTACAACAGAGCGTTTATACATACGCTTCGCACAAATAGCAGACGCGGCAGAGTTATTTAAGTTGGTTAATCAGGATAATTTCACTAAATACATTGGTGATAAAGGTATTTACACCTTAGACGACGCTAAAAAATACATCAAAGACAGTTTTATATCTGCCCATAAGCAGCATGGCTTTGGGCCTTATATAATCGTATTACATGATGAAACACTGGTTGGTATTGTTGGGTTTTATCAGCGAGCTGTTCTGCAATATCCCGATTTAGGGTTTGCGCTAAAAGACGGTTTTGAAAAAAAGGGCTATATTTTTGAAGCGGCAAATACCTTGATAAGCCATAGACAAAACTTGGGGATTAAACAAGTTACGGCGATCACCCGCAATGATAACCGTGCATCAAAAAATGTATTACAAAAGCTCGGTTTTAAAACCCAAGGTCAAGTGATTATAGAGAACACTAACATTGCGGTAGATGTATATTTACTTAATACAGAGCGAAATTAAATTCGCGCTTTTTCAATTTCTTTTGCCGCAAGGATGTTGATTTGTTGCCACATTTTTTCAAGAGTCGCCACCAATGAATCATAGCCATCATCATCAATTGGCAAAACAGATGAGAAATTATGGATGCTTATTAAACGCCTACCCGATTCTGGGTGAGTGTAGTATAAACGCCATAGCCCTGAAATATCTGCATTACCTTGCAGATCACCGTTAAAGTGGTGTAGTTCGTATTCTAATTCGTAAAATGTTTGTTGCTGTTGGTCAGTAATAACGGGTAAGCCTTTAATAACCATCCAGTTGGTCATGGTATTAAATAATGTTTGCTGCGCGCTGGCACTGAGCATAACATCTGGCGACTCGCCCCATAGATGATAATTAGCAGCATGGATTTGATTACTATCTACTTTCATAGCAATACCCCGGTTATTCAATGCGCCTCTTAAGGTGACTGTTTGCACGCGCAGTTGTGCCTGTGTATCTTGCACATTTCGCGAAGAGTCATTAATGGGTTGCTCAAATTGGTAATACTGAATTGTTGTTTGAATAGCAGAGCTGCAACCACTGATAAAGATCACACCCGTTAAAAGTAAAAATAGTGCTTTCATTATTGCTTCCTCGGTTGTGGATCGTTAGGTAGTGATTTGTCAAAAATGAGCATATTAGGTTGCTCGTTTAAGCCACGGGTAAGAGGCTGAAACTCTTCTGTTAAACGCTTAATTTGTAGCAGTGTTTGCTCAAGTTGATAGTGCATTTGAGAGCCTGCTTGATAGCTTGCCATGGTTTTGTCAAACTGGCGCATGGTTATTTCAAATTGTTCCATACTTTTAGTTATTTTTTCGAGATTACGATTAAAGTCGCCCGGTAAATTTTGTGTATCGGGCTTATTTAATAACGTGCGCATCTCACTTGCCAGAGCTTGATACTCGCTAAACGTAGTTTGCATTTTGGCTAAACTGTCTTCAATTTTTAAATTATTTACCTTATTCAGTACATCAGACACTTGGTCAGCAAGCACCGTTATCCCGCTCGATACACTAGGAAACACATCGTATTGAGCAAGCTTTTTAAGCTCGCTTTTAGGGGGGTCGGTATAAAAGTCAAAATCAACATAAACTGCACCGGTTAGCAAATTACCCGGTTTAAGTGACGCTCTCATGCCATTTTTTATCCACTCGATTATGCTTGATTTCCAATACTCTTTAGCTAAGGCGTTGTTGTGGTATAAACGTCCATATTCCACTTTGATCAATACAGGGACAGCGGTACTTTTAGCGCGAAAATGAGCCGGTTTTCCATCTATAATTACATTGGCGGGCGCTTCAACCACTGTGCCGACGCGTGTACCTCTATACTCTACTGGCGCACCAATACGGAGTCCTCTAATCGATTGTTCAAATTCGATAAGGTAATAATCAAAGTCATAAAAGCGCTCTTCTAGAGCTTGATTGTAACTTTGACTTAAAGAAAAGCTATGACCGTCTTTTGCCAAATCGCCGGGAGCTTGCTGGTCAGGTAAACCGACAGAAATACCACCTTTTAATAACTTGCTCAGTGAACCGGTGTTAATATTTATGCCATCAGCAGAAAGATCTATTTCTATTCCTGAGTTAACCCAAAAAATAGAGTTTAAGGTGATCAAGTTCTCGTAGGGAGCTTTAATAAAAATACCGTATTGCATTGCTTGGTTTTTCCAATCAAAGGTGGCGGTTTCTATTTGGCCTATTTTATAGTTTTTAAAAAATATGCCAGTACTCACATCGAGTACTTCTGCATTGTAACTGAGCAACTTAAAGCGTCCACCTTGTACATCTTTGCCTATTAATGCAGGCTCTTCTTGAAGTTTAAACTGCTTCTTTAATTGTTTGCTCTCGCCTGGTGAAAACTCTAAATAAACCCCTGAAAGTAAAGTACTCATACCAGTAATGCCGGTTTCATCTATGCGAGGTTTTACAACCCAAATGCTGGCATCTTCGGTAAGTAAATTATCGTAATTTTTATCTATTTGTGCCCGAGCTATTACGCTGTCTTGGTTGTTGGAGAGGCGTACGTGATCTATTTGACCTATTTTTACACTACGCACTTTAATTTCTGTTTTACCAGCAATAATGCCCTCGGCTTGCGGCATAGTGATGTAGATTGTTTGCCCTTTATTTAATTGATACTGATAAAGCATCCAAATACCAACAAATAAGGCAACCGCTGGAATAATCCAAATCGCAGAAATCCGTGTTTTTTGTGCTACGTTGGCTGTTTTAGTCATGCTTTATTCTCTGCGTTTTTATTTTTAGGTGAATCCCACAGTAAACGAGGGTCAAATGCGTGTGCTGCCATCATTTGACATAATACCATAACAGTAAAAAAGACGATGCCTAAACCAGGTATAACCGACATTAAGTTTCCTAATTGCACAAGGGCGACTAATATAGCCACAACAAATACATCAATCATAGACCACTTTCCTATAAATTCAGTTAGTTGGTACACTTTTGTGTAACCTTTTGTATAAAGGTTGGCGGGCTTTGTAACCATAATGCACAAAAAGCTTAAAATAAGCGCCTTGGCTAATGGCACCACTACACTTGCAAAAAATATAATCAGCGCAATAGGGTATGAGCCACTATTCCATAAGGTAATTACACCGGAAATAAGGGTTGCAGGTGTTTCATCCCCTAGGCTAATAGTGTACATAATGGGCAGTAAATTTGCTGGGATATAACAAATAAGTGAAGTAACCAACCATGCCGCTGCCTTTTGTACGCTGTAGGGGTTTCTTAAATATGTTTTACTATGGCAACGAGGACAGATTGATTCAACGCTCAGCTGATGGCAAACATGGCAGGCTTTTATATTCTCATCAATAGCCCGCTCAGCGTTTGAAGTATTTTGAAGTGTAGTGGCAGGGCTTACTTGAGACCACAGCCTAGCACGATTTAACCGTGTTAACGCACTAACATATAAAACTACAAATCCCACATAGGCAAAAAAGCTAGTGCCAAAACTAACATCAGCTAATGACATTATTTTAACCATACTAACCAAAACACCAATCAGAAATATTTCTGACATGATCCAAGGCTCTAGCGTTAAAGTGAATTTTAATAGTTTTCTTGCAACTGCTTGCGGCAGTGCTTTAAGTGCTCCTAAGTGCAATGGGATTAAAATAATGAGTAAGCTCATAGGTAAAATAATAATGCTGATATCAATAAATAGGCCAAGTAGGTCACTATCATAATTAAATAAAATACGAGCAGCGTCAGGTAGGGTAATCGTTTGGGTAATACCGTTGCTACTAAAAGAAATAAATGGATAAAACATACTGCTGAGCAACATCAGCAGTGCGCTGAGGCTCAGGGCGACTATTTCGATGTCATTATTAACATTAATACCGCGAATCTTATGGTTGCAGCGAGGGCACAGTGCGACTTGCTTTGCATCAATGTCGGGAATATCAATGATAAGATCACAGCTTGGGCAGGCAGTTTGCAAAATGTTAGCTTATAGTTAATTCAATAATTTAAATATTGCTATAATTAATAGCTAAATACAAACACTGCGGCTAAATTACTAACAATATAATAAGAAAAGTAACCCCAACAACAGAAAAAAAAACGGATTAGGTGATAGTGTGAAAGTGCTATTTTTATTAGCCTTAGTGTGTTTATGTGGCGATAGCTTGGCATTTGTTAAAGGTATTAAGCAGCAACGAGTTATTATTGCGGCTAACCCTACTGTTGTGCCTTATGTAATAAGTGAAAATGATTCAGGTATTCAGCTCGAGATTGTAAAGGCAGCACTTAACAATCAAGACATAAATGAGGTTGATGTACATTAATGTCAAATCAGCGTGCAGATGCTTTATTGAACCAAGGCCATGTTGATATTGCATTAAATTACTCGGGTATTTTAATTGCTGGCATATATCGAAGCCAATCGGTTGTTAGTTATGAGAATGTGGTGGTGAGTCTTAAAAAGAGTAACTTCACTATTAATAGTATTTACGATCTGGCGACTAAAAGTGTTTTAGCATTTCAAAATGCGCCTGCTTATTTACCCAAAGAATTTGGTCATAACTTGGAAAACTTGAGAGGCTATAAAGAAGTATTCAATCAACAAGCGCAGATACACCATTTAATGGCAGGGTGGGTTGATACGATTATTCTCGATAGGCGTATATTTCTTCACTACTTAAAGGAATATCAAAAAACTAATGCCACTAAAGATTTTGTTATTCATGCTATTTTTCCACCTGCGGCAAGGCCTGCGTATTTTAACAATGATTTGCTGAGACAGCAGTTTGACAAAGGCTTAGCAAATATAATTCAAAGCGGTGAATATCGCACCATAATGCTTAACTTAGATAAGCAATATACCCAGCGCGACTTCACTCGTTTTTAATTAATCAAATAAGGCAACCGTTTGACGGGTGAGTGCAATAAGCTCACCCGATTGCGACCAAATACAGCCATCTTCTAAGCCGTAGCCATCTTTTGAATGATGAGTGATTGCTTCAAAACCCAACCATTCACCTGGCACTAAATTAGGCGCTTGTACAAATTCTAAATACCACGACATGCTACTAGCCGGTGCAGGTTGCTTAAACATTTGTAGTAATGTTGGCGGCCATGCGTCAGTAAGAGCAATAACATGAGCTTCTGTAATTTCTTCAGGCGTGTGTTTAAATCGCATCCAACCACCAAGGTGAGAGGTTTGCGCACTACTAAACGGCATGGCACCTTGCTGTGGGCATAAATCAACATGCTGAAAAAACTCTGGCACTTTCCCAGGTACAAAGCCTAAACAATGGCCTTCGTTTACAGGGTGTAAGGTTAACGACTTTGATACCGGCACATTAATTGATGAGTTACGATTTTTGGCAAAACAGGCCTGCACGATGACACATACCGCATCATCTTGGATCGCTTTGGCGAGCACTTGGGTACTGCTTTTACCTTCACGTAATATTTCTACCGATAATGAAAACGGTTTTTCAGCTAATAATGGCCCTACAAAGTTTGTACTTAAAGAAAGCAGTCTTCTTGATGAATCAACTTTATTGCGCATTGCTTGATAAAGAAGCGCCGCAGAGAGTCCGCCAAAAGCCGTTCTACCTTGGCACCAATTAGCAGGGAACTGCATAGTATTGGTTTCTGGGCCTGTTTTCTGACTTACTTGAGAGGCGAGTTGTAATAATTGTTCAAAGTGCACAAATAATGTCCTTTTGCTGTTGTTTGCTAAATTTATATCACACCCAAACTCATCAGACCAGACAATAAATAAGCTCCCAAATTACAAAAAATGAGCAATCCCTACTCTTTTTAGGGTTATTTAGTAAATAAATTAAAAAAAATGCGTTTTTTTTCATTTTTACAGTTGAATTAAGTTTGTGGCATCCCTATTAACTAGCCATCGAACGTATTAACGAATTTAGAAGTTGGAGAAGATTCATGGGTAGAATTATTGGAATCGATTTAGGTACTACTAACTCTTGTGTTGCAGTACTTGATGGTGATAAAGCACGTGTTATTGAAAATGCGGAAGGCGATCGCACAACCCCGTCTATTATTGCTTACACGCAAGACGGTGAAACGTTAGTAGGTCAACCTGCAAAACGTCAAGCGGTAACTAACCCAACAAACACATTGTTCGCAATTAAGCGTTTAATTGGTCGTCGTTTTGAAGACGAAGAAGTACAACGTGATATCGGCATCATGCCTTTCAAAATTATCAAAGCTGATAATGGCGACGCATGGGTTGAAGCGGGCGGCGAAAAACGCGCTGCACCACAAATCTCTGCTGAAGTACTGAAAAAAATGAAGAAAACAGCTGAAGACTTCTTAGGTGAAGAAGTAACTGAAGCGGTAATCACAGTACCGGCATACTTTAACGATTCACAACGCCAAGCAACCAAAGATGCGGGCCGTATTGCGGGTCTTGAAGTAAAACGTATTATTAATGAGCCAACTGCTGCAGCGCTTGCATACGGTATGGATAAAAACCGTGGCGAAAACGTAGTAGCGGTATACGACTTAGGTGGTGGTACTTTCGATTTATCAATCATTGAAATTGATGAAGTTGAAGGCGAGCACACATTTGAAGTTCTAGCGACTAACGGTGACACTCACTTAGGTGGTGAAGATTTCGATAACCGTGTAATCAACTACTTAGTTGCTGAATTCAAGAAAGATCAAGGTATCGATTTACAAAATGATCCGCTTGCAATGCAACGTGTTAAAGAAGCAGCAGAGAAAGCAAAAATTGAGCTTTCATCAGCACAATCTACAGAAGTTAACCTTCCGTACGTAACCGCTGATGCATCAGGTCCTAAGCACATGAACGTGAAATTAACACGTGCTAAGCTTGAGTCACTGGTTGAAGACTTAGTGACTAAGTCGATTGAACCGCTTAAACGCGCATTAGCTGATGCTGACCTGTCTGTGAACGATATCAACGATATCATTCTAGTGGGTGGTCAAACGCGTATGCCACTTGTTCAAAGAACAGTTGCTGAGTTCTTTGGTAAAGAGCCACGTAAAGACGTTAACCCTGATGAAGCGGTAGCTGTGGGTGCTGCGATTCAAGGTGGTGTACTTGCAGGTGACGTGAAAGACGTACTATTACTAGACGTATCACCATTATCTCTAGGTATTGAGACGATGGGGTCAGTAATGACAGCACTGATTGAGAAAAACACCACGATTCCTACTAAGAAATCGCAAACATTCTCAACAGCAGAAGATAATCAATCTGCAGTAACTATTCATGTGTTACAAGGTGAGCGTAAACGTTCAAGTGATAACAAATCGCTAGGTCAATTTAACCTAGAAGGCATTCGCCCAGCACAACGTGGTACGCCACAAATCGAAGTAACATTCGATGTTGATGCCGATGGTATCTTACATGTATCTGCAAAAGATAAAGATACAGGTAAAGAGCAAAAAATCACTATTCAAGCCTCTTCTGGCTTAAGTGATGAAGAAGTTGAAAAAATGGTTCGTGATGCAGAAGCGCACGCTGAAGACGATAAAAAGTTTGAAGAGTTAGTAGCTGCACGTAACCAAGCTGATGCACTTGTTCACGGTACACGTAAGCAAATTGAAGAAGCGGGTGATGCTCTGCCAAGCGAAGACAAAGACGCGATTGAAGCGGCTGTTGTTGACCTAGAAGCAGCAATTAAGAGTGATAACAAAGCAGAGATTGAAGCGAAAACGCAAGCGCTTGCTGAAAAGTCTCAAAAGCTAATGGAAATCGCTCAAGCTAAAGCACAACAAGCTGGTGGTGACGCTGGTGAACAACAACAGTCAGCTAAACAAGATGACGATGTTGTTGATGCAGAGTTCGAAGAAGTTAAAGACGACAAGTAATTGTTGCTAACGCTTCTCGCTAATTTAAAACACATGACCAAATCAAGTGTTTGAGTTAGGATGAACACATGAGGCGCGTAGGCTAAAGCTTAACGCGCCTTTTGCATGTAAAGAGAAGTGAATAAAACGCTTTAAAAATTCAATGATAAATCGATATGATTTATCGGTTTGTCCAGCAGCTAACGCTGTAAATAGAAAAGAGTAGTGTGATAGATATGTCAAAACGCGATTATTACGAAGTCCTCGGCGTAAGCAAAGATGCGAGTGAGCGAGACATAAAAAAAGCGTATAAACGCTTAGCGATGAAATATCACCCCGATCGTACCGCCGGTGATAAAGACCTTGAAACTAAATTCAAGGAAGTTAAAGAAGCTTACGAAATACTGACTGATGCGCAAAAGCGTCAAATGTATGACCAATACGGCCATGCAGCCTTCGAACAAGGTGGTGGCGGTGGTCACGGTGGCTTTGGCGGCGGCCAAGGTGATTTTGGTGATATTTTTGGTGACGTATTTGGTGATATTTTTGGTGGCGGCGGTGGTCGACGTCAATCACGCCAGCAACGTGGCTCAGATTTACGTTACAACATGGACTTAAGCTTAGAAGAAGCGGTTCGTGGTAAAGACGTTGAGATTAAAGTACCTACTTGGGTTAGTTGTGAACCATGTGATGGCAGTGGTGCAAAAGCGGGCTCTAAACCAAAAACATGTACAACCTGTCATGGTGCAGGCCAAGTACAAATGCGCCAAGGTTTTTTTGCCGTACAGCAAACATGTCCAACGTGTCATGGACAAGGTCAGATCATTTCAGATCCTTGTAATAAATGTCATGGGCAAGGCCGTGTAGAAAAAACTAAAACGCTATCGGTTAAAATCCCGGCAGGCGTAGATACTGGCGATCGTATTCGCTTATCAGGTGAAGGCGAAGCAGGCATGCATGGTGCACCAGCAGGTGACTTGTATGTGCAAGTATCTGTTCGTGAACACAAAATATTTGTTCGTGAAGCTAATAATTTATATTGTGAAGTACCAATAAGCTTTACCACCGCAGGCCTTGGCGGTGAAATTGAAGTGCCAACGCTTGATGGGCGTGCAAAGCTTAAAATACCGTCAGAAACACAAACGGGCAAAATGTTCCGTATGCGTGGCAAAGGTGTTAAGTCAGTACGCAGTGGCGCTCAAGGCGATTTAATTTGTAAGGTTGTGATTGAAACGCCAGTTAATTTAAACGAGCGTCAACGTGACTTACTTAAAGAATTAGATGAAAGTATGGGCAGAGACAGCTCAAAAAACCGCCCTAAAGAGCAAGGCTTTTTTGATGGGGTTAAAAAGTTTTTTGATGACTTAACTAAGTAATTAGTCGGATCAATAGACCCTAATAAAAACGGCGCTTTTTTAGCGCCGTTTTTTTATGTTTAATGTGCTAAATTATTAGGGAAATTTATTTTGGACTTTATCAGATGACCCCCGCTATAGAGCAGCTAAAAAAAAGCGATATTAAGTTTGACATACTCAGTTACGAGCACGATATAAACAATACTAATTACGGCCTTGAAGCGGTTGAAAAGCTTAATCTTAACAGCGCCCAAGTATTTAAAACCCTAGTGCTAGAAACCTCAGAGCAACAGCTTATTGTAGCGGTGACTCCCGTCACTCAGCAGGCTAATTTTAAACAGCTTGCGAAGCTTTGTGCAGTAAAAAAAGTGATGATGGCAGACCCACAAAAAGTGCAGGCGAGTACCGGTTATATTTTGGGAGGAGTAAGCCCCCTTGGCCAAAAAAAACGGCTAAAAACATACATACACTCCAGTGCGTTAGATTTTGAAATAATATATGTTAGTGCCGGAAAACGAGGGTTAGAAGTAACACTAAGTGCAAAAAGCTTAGCACATATAACCCAAGCTTCGTTTGCAGTTTTTTAAACTTTTGTTTAGCTAAAATAAGGGGATACAAGTATCCATCTGATTACTTGCGGCAATAGGTATTGTTAACTAATGTTGTTACTACACATAACACGTTTTTGTTAATACCTTTTAGATTGGCGTGTTGCCTTTACTTTGTTTTAATGAAAATTTGCTCGCAGCTATTTTGGTAAAACATACGCATGAAAATACTTGTTGTTGATGATATGCCGTTAATGCGTCATGTATTAATTAATATGTTAAGGCAGTTAGATTATAAAGATATTGTTGAAGCCACAGATGGGCTTCAAGCATTAAACATACTGCAAAATCAAATGTTTGATTTGGTTATAACAGATCTTCATATGCCTAAAATGGATGGCATTACTTTACTTGATAATATTAGAAAAGATGCCGAGCTGAAAAACCTTCCTGTACTTATGGTGACCTGTGAAGATAGTTCTTCGACTGTCAAAAAAGCGATTAATGCTAAAGTGTCAGGGTTTATCGTAAAGCCTTTTAATATGAATGTGTTATCAGCTCAATTAACCCGTTTATCGATAAAAGCCTAAAGCTAATCGTTTATAAAGTAGAGTTATCTACCGACTGTTTAAAAAATGTATTAGCGCAACAGCCATTCATTATTTTCTACCACTGATGTGATAGCATTATGCTATTAACTAATCGTAAAGTAATTATTGAGGAAGTATGGCTAAGCCCAATAAAAAAGGGCCTACAAAAACGGTCGATATATTTTGTTCTGCGTGTAAGGCACCGTTATTCAAATACCGTAAAGGTGGCAAAGGTGCTTTAGTAAAATGTTTTATAGAAAGAATAACCCAAGATCACACCCATACTGAATGCGTATGCCCAGGCTGTGAACGACCTTTTGCCCGCACCACAATCATAAGAGGGACCCCCGCCTATAAAATGATTGGTGGTAAAGTTACTTTTAAATAAACGTTTTGTTTATAGTCTAAAGTAGTGAGGGGCGGACATAAGCCCTTGTTTGCTTTTATTTCACTGGTAAACTTCGCTGGTTTTGCTGTTTCAATGATTGAAAAAAACCCTCCCCATGGATTGGGCCAGTCAGTTGGGTTTTAAAATGGAAAAGGATAGACGTGTGATCGCACTTTTATTTGATATTGTTGGTATGAGTGGTACTTTTTTAGTGGTTGGTTCATTTTTTTTGCTGCAACTAAATAAAGTTTCACCTAAAAGTTTAACGTATAACTTAATGAATTTAAGTGGCGCTATTTTGTTACTTATTAGCCTTTGTTATAACTTTAACTTAGCAAGCTTTGTGATTGAAATATTTTGGATTGCAGCCTCATTAATTGGCTTATACAAATATTTTAAAGACAAACCTGTCGTTGCAAAAGCGTAAATTAAGCTAAAACAGCACACCTTAAAAGGTGATTAAACCGTGGAATGTAATATTTCACGGTTTTTTAGTTTCAGTACAATTGTTAACAAAAAGTTTCTTCTGCAAAGGGGGATAACTCGTTACAATATTGGCTATTACTTATTATTGGCACCTTGGTGTCATAGGCGTTTATGTTCTCCATCCCCAAAAAAATTATTTTTGCCTGTATATTGTTAGTACTATTATTGGTGGTCACCTTTTCGTTTGGTCGTGCTTATGATTTAGGGCAAGCTAAAATTCAAGCTGTTCAACAAGTTATCCAATTAAATAATTATATCGATAACGAACTCGCTCGATTTGCGGCTATCCCTCAGCTGCTAACTGAAAATAACGTATTGATTCGTTTTACTAATAATGAATCACAACACTTTAATGCAATTAACAATTACGTTGCTGATATTCAACAAGCCAGTGGTGCCTCAGATGTATACATACTAGATACTCATGGCGATGTTATTGCCAGTAGTAACTGGCAAACCGACTATACATTTTTAGGTAGTAACTTTGCATTTAGACCTTATTTTAAACAAGCGTTTGCCGGTGAAAAGGTCGCATACTTTGCACTTGGTCAGCGCTCAAAAGAGCGCGGGATTTATTTTTCCCAAGCTATTTACCTAAATGGAAAAGCCATTGGCGTGGTGGCGCTTAAAATTAATGTCGCTAAATTTGAAAACGATCGTTCGCTTTTAAATACCTCAAAAGGAAGCCATTTTTATTTGCAACTTGCCGATAATATTATTGCCATGTCAGATGAACCCGCATGGCGTTTAAATAGTTTTACAGAGCTTGATATTACCGCGCGTCGTGATATTAAACAGCGCCGTGCTTACTTAGATCATCAACCGCTACAAATTAAACAACAGCGCTACAAAAGCCAAGGCATTGAGCAATTTAAAATTGCTAAAGATGAATACGTTTCCGCCTCAAGACCCTTAACTCATCTGAATGCAACCATGACAGTGCTTGTTGATATTTCAAACATTAACGCCTTACAGGTGCCTAGATTACTATGGCTAGTGTTATTTTATTGGGTGTTTATTTTTGTTGGATATAGCTTATTGACACGCTTTGCCGGGTATAAAAAATTACTGTATTCGCGTCACAGTTTAGAGCTCGAAGTACTAGAGCGTACTCAAGCACTCGAAAAAGCCCAAACCGCACTAGTACAGTCGGCAAAATTAGCCACTATTGGGCAATTGAGTGCGGGCATTAATCACGAAATTAACCAACCGCTCAGCGCAATGAACACCTATTTAGCCAGTGCTAAAATTTTCCTAAAAAAGGGAAAGCTCAACGCATTAAGTGAAAACTTAATCATTATCGAGAATTTGGTAGAGCGGGTGCATAAAATAGTGGCGCAGCTTAAACACTTTAGTAAACCGGCGGCCATGCAACTGCGACCCCATCCACTGTCGGCGTTATTAAACAATGCGTTGATGATCACCCACCCGCAACTTAAGCAAGATGATGTAAACGTTAGTGCACCGCAGTTTTCGCAAGAGATCACCGTGTGGGTCGATGCGTTAAAGTTTGAACAAGTATTGGTTAATGTGATCACCAATGCATCACAGGCAATGAAAGGTGAGCCAGTTAGAGAGCTCAGTTTTGATGTTGAATGCTTTGAGGAGCGCGTTAAGCTTTCTATATTAGATAGTGGCCCTGGTATTGAGCATCATGTGCTGGGCTCTATTTTTGAACCCTTTTACAGTACCAAGTCAAGTAATGGCTTAGGGCTGGGCTTATCAATATCAAAGCAAATTATTGATTCATTTAATGGTTACTTAACGGCACACAATCGCCCTGAAGGCGGTGCGCAATTTATTATTAGTTTATTAAGCATAGAGGCCCCAAAAAATGATTGAAGCCGTTGTTTGTAAGCAAGTGGTTATTATTGATGATGAAGCGATGATCCGCGATTCGTTAAATCAGCTATTAACGCTCGAGGGGTATGAGGTACAGTGTTTTAGTGATGCAAGTGTTGCCTTAAGTCGCTTAAATCGTAGTTTTTGTGGCATTGTACTTAGTGACATAAACATGCCCACTATGGATGGTTTAACCTTTATTGAGCAGGTAAAAGCATTCGACAGTGAACTTCCGGTAATATTTTTAACCGGTTATGCCGATGTTTCTGTTGCGGTAAAAGCGATGCAATTGGGCGCGTATGATTTATTTGAAAAACCACTGAACGAAAATTTATTAGATTGTATTGCCAGAGCCTCAGATAAACGTGCCTTAGTAATGGAAAACAGAGCGCTGAAGCGCGCGGTTGAGAAAACGTCGGCGCCCGGTGTGCGTATTTTAGGTGAGACCCTTAAAATGCAGCATATGATGAACCTACTCAACACGGTGATTGATACTCCGGCTGATGTGCTGATTGAAGGTGAAACTGGCACAGGTAAAGAATTGGTTGCCCGTTATTTACACGATCATAGTAACCGTTCAAGCTGTCAGTTTGTGGCTATTAACTGTGGCGCAGTCCCAGAGCAATTAATAGAAAGCGAACTGTTTGGGGCTATCAGCGGAGCCTTTACTGGCGCAACACACGATCGCAAAGGTAAATTTGAGTTTGCACAAGGCGGCACCGTTTTTTTAGATGAAATTGAAAGCACTCCTTTATCGCTTCAAGTTAAATTACTACGGGTACTCGAGGAGCGAAAAGTAACCCCCGTTGGTGCTAATAAAGCGATAGAGCTTGATATTCGTATTGTCGCAGCCACCAAAGTCGATTTACTTTCGCTGGTAGAAAAAGGTGAGTTTAGAGCCGACTTATATTACCGATTGAGTTTAGTAAAAGTCAGTATTCCTGCATTAAGAGACAGAAAAGCAGATATTCCACTGTTATTTAAGCATTTTAGTTCTATTGCTGCGACCCGCTTTCATAAACCGTTAGGGGCGCTCAATATAGAACTACAACAACGTTTACTAGCGCACGATTGGCCTGGCAATGTGCGGGAATTGAGAAATCAAGCCGAGCGCGCGGTATTGCTAGGCCCCGATCTGGCATTTGCACAAAGTGACTCAAGCAACAGCACGCTATCATTAGATTTGAGCCTAGCCGAAAAGGTCAGCTTTTATGAGCAGTCTTTAATTGAAGAAGCCTTAGAGCTTAACCATGGCAGCATTAAAGACACCATGACAACCTTACAAATTGCGCGTAAAACCCTCTACGATAAAATGAGTAAATATAACCTTAATCGAGATATGTTCACCGATTAATGGGTGGAAATGGTGATATTGAGTGTTTTTTATGTGTGGAAACCCGCACATTTCAGTGTTTGTTTTTAAACCTTTATTTTTTAAATTACTGAAAATATTTATTATTTTTAGTTGGTCATGTTCTTGCTTTGTAGGTGCAGACAACAAGTAGCATCACATAATTAGGATACATAATGAAAAATAATCTATTCCAAGGTTCAGTACTTGCTGCGTTATGCAGTGTTGCCACGTTACCTGTAACAGCGTTTGCTGCAGATTACACAGTGTATGGTAAAGCCGAAGTACAAATTGCCAACACCGATACTGGCATTATGCGTTACGCAGATGAAGGCACACAAATAGATGCCCCTTTTTCGCGTATTGGTATTAAAGGGGACCATAAATTAAATGAGTATTTTACTGCCGTATTTAAATACGAAGTTCAAGTAAAAGGTTTTGAACACGACGACACCAATGAGCCTTTTGCAGCACGCAATACTTACCTTGGTCTAAAAGGTGCTTTTGGTGAAGTGGTGGTTGGGCGAAACGACACGCGCTTTAAATATTCAGAAGGTAAGCTTGATAACTTTAACGAAACCCAAGCAGATATTTCACAAGTTATTGCCGGACAAGACCGATTAGGCGACACCATTACTTATACCTCTAAATACTGGCACAATGCACAGTTTTCATTTACCTATGCGCCAAAAGATGACAACAAAGATAACGAAGCAGGATTTGCTGCTACGCTAATTTACGGCGACCGTAATTTAAATAAAACACCTTACTCTATTTCAATCAGCCACGTTGACTCACTTAATAACATTAAAGCAAGCCGTATTGCGGGTGTGTATAAGTTTGAAAAATTACAATTAGGGGCATTGTACCAGCATTCAGAATCGATTGACGGCGCTAAGTCTGGCAACGGTTATGTACTAAGCGCAAGCTATAAGTTAGACAAATGGGTACCTAAAGTACAATTTGCAAAAGATGATTCAAAACTACGTCAAACCTCAGACGCTTCACAGTGGACTACTGGTGTAGACTACATTTTTGATAAGCAAACTACCGCTTACCTTTTGTACACTGACCTCGACCTAGAAGAAAATGCTGATAACAGTGTTGCGCTTGGTCTTAAATATAAATTTTAAGGGCTGAACAAATGACAAAACGTATTTTAGAAAATAACGCGAATAAAAAGCCATTTATGCAATGGCTGTTATTGTTACTTGGCCCATGTGTCATGCTACTTACTTGCTTAGTTGAGCCGCCAGTAGGTATGTCGGCGGCAGCATTTAAAACCGCAGGCTTAGCATTTTGGATGGCCTCGTGGTGGGTGAGTGAGGTAGTGCCTATTCCTGCTACTGCGTTACTCCCTTTAGTGATTTCGCCGATTGTTGATATAGCCGCGATAAAAAGTGTTGCAGCGCCTTATGCGCATCCGCTGATCTTTTTATTTTTAGGTGGCTTTTTAATCTCAATAGCGATGGAGCGTTGGGGATTGCACAAGCGTATTGCATTAAGAACTATGCTTTATGCAGGTAAAAAACCAAGCTTACAGATTTTAGCGATGATGTTAGTGACTGCATTTTTATCAATGTGGATGTCTAATACCGCTACAGCAGTAATGATGCTACCTATCGCTTTATCTATTACCCATTTAGTTAAAAGCTCAGATCCTAGTAATGAAGGTTTTGGTAAAGCCCTTTTACTGTCGATTGCTTATGGCGCGAGTATTGGCGGTATTGCTACTTTAATCGGTACTCCACCAAATGCATTAATGGCGGCGTACCTATCAGACAGTTATCAGATTGAAATTGGCTTTGCCGAGTGGATGATTGTTGGTGTGCCTTTAGCGCTCGGTATGTTGCTGATCAGCTGGATTTGGTTAACTAAATTCACTTATAAGGTCGATGCGAATGTACAAGCGAACAAGCGTATTGATACCAAAGCGGTATTCTCTTCACAATTAAAAGACTTAGGCCTAATGCAACGTGCTGAAAAGGGCGTGTTGTTTGTATTTGTGCTTGCCGCTATTTGTTGGATGTTTAGACCTTTATTAGGCGATGTTACCGGGCTTAAAATTTCAGATACCGGTATTGCTATTGCCGCTGCATTATTACTGTTTGTACTTCCTGCAAATAAAGGCAGTGATGCGCGTATTTTAGATTGGGAAAGTGCCGCTAAAGTGCCGTGGGGTGTGTTGCTTTTATTTGGGGGGGGCTTGACGCTAGCCTCGCAAATTAAATCATCTGGATTAGCTGTCTACATTGCCAAAATGATTGAGGGGGCCAGTGCAATTCCTTTAGTTATGAGCATTCTTGTGGTGGTGGCACTTATTACTTTCTTAACGGAAATTACCAGTAATACGGCAACAGCCGCAGGCTTTTTACCATTGCTGGGGCCTGTTGCTGAGTCAATAACTGGCAGTCCGTTAGTGTGGGTTATTCCAGCTGCGATTGCGTGTAGTTGTGCGTTTATGATGCCAGTAGCCACACCACCCAATGCGATTGTGTTTGGCTCGGGTGAAATTAAAATGAAAGACATGATCCGTGCTGGCTTTGTGTTAAATATTGTCGCTATTGTTTTAATTACCTTAGTAACAATGACCATAGCAGCTCAGGTTTTTGGTTTTTAAAAACCCACTTTAATCAACTAACAAAACAGATAACCGATGCACACAAAAGCAGTGCATCGGTATGAGTTCCAACCAACCTTATGAGTGTTTTTGCAACGCTTTTCATTATGTTGCAAAATCACTCTTTATTGCTCGTGTAACAGATCAAGGTTATAGTCTTGAAAACGTTATAAATCGAGTAGCCTATTTTGACCACTGATACATTATCTACAGGGACTTTGCGTTCACAATTTAATGAACTAAAGCATGCTTTTGAAGACACCCCTTACTTACCCATTGAGCAACGCCTTGCTTTACTTAAGCAAGTACGCGCTAACATTGTAACGTTAGAGCAAGACTTAATTGCTGCAGTATCTAAAGATTTTGGTTACCGAACGGCCTTTGATACCTTAGTAGGTGATATTTTGCCCACCATGCAGGGGCTTGCGCATATTATTAAAAAGCTACCTCGCTGGTCTAAGCCTAGTCATCGCAGCGCGGGGTTAAGCTTATGGCCCTCAAAAGTAAGTGTCACCTATCAGCCTATTGGTGTGGTGGGTGTGATTGCACCATGGAACTATCCTATTCAACTAGCATTGGTACCTGTTATTACTGCGATTGCAGCGGGTAACAGGGTGATGTTAAAGCTCAGTGAATTTACGCCTAACACCAATGCCGTTATTGAAAAAATATTTGCAGGTGAATTAAGGCAACACTGCACCATTATTCAAGGTGGTAGCGACGTGGCAAGTGAGTTTTCATCATTGCCGTTTGCGCATTTACTGTTTACAGGCTCGACGGCTGTTGGCAAGTTAGTTATGGCCGCGGCCAGTAAAAATTTAACACCAGTCACTTTAGAACTAGGCGGAAAATCGCCCGTTATTGTGTTAGAAAAAGCCGATGTAAATAAAGCCGCGCGTGCTCTATTATTTGGCAAAATGGCCAATGCAGGGCAAATATGTGTGGCTCCTGACTACGTATTTGTTCCTGAAGCATTAGAGCATCAATTCATTAAAGCGCTTTGTACCCTTTATAAAAAACACTTTAAGCAAGGTGTAGAAGGCAAAAACCTGACCTCGATTATAAGCCCTGCACATTATCAACGTTTGTTAGGTTATTTAGAGCAAGCACAAGAGCAAGGCGCTAAAATTACTAAACCGCTTGAACAAAACCAGCAAGATGGCGAAAAGCATCGTATGGGTCTGCATATTGTGACGCATGTCACCGACGAGATGCAATTAATGCAAGAAGAGCTATTTGGTCCCATTTTACCCATTATGAGTTACGACAAATTAGAGGACGTGCTTAATTATATTCGATTACGCGACCACCCATTAGCCCTTTACATTTTAGGTCAAGATAAACAGGCTCAACAGTACATTATTAAGCAAACACTCAGCGGAACAGTTGCGGTAAACGACACATTAATACAAGTAGCTGCCGATGATGTACCGTTTGGTGGCGTGGGGCATTCGGGGATGGGGCATTATCACGGCAAAGAAGGTTTTCTCACCTTTAGCCATGCAAAAAATACCTTAGTCTCTGGCTCGGTTAACCCGCGCATTGGTTTATTACTTAAACAAAATAAATTACTGATCAAAGTGCTAAAGTGGCTTTATGTAAAATAGCCTGCAACGCTTAAAACAAAAAAGCTGAATGAATCACTTCATTCAGCTTTTATAATAGCTAACTTAAAACAGGCGTCCTTCGCCAGCATAAGTACCCGCTAAAATTTTGGTATAAATTGCATCGGCTTTTTCTTTGGCCTCAGCTACCTCTTTAGGAAGCATAGTACGTTCATCAAGTTTACGGCTGTGACTGGCTTGCATGTTGCCGTTATACTCGGCAATGGTATTCCACACATACGACATTTCAAGATTTTTTGGCATTCCTAAGCCTTCAAAATACATCAGTGCTAAATTAAACTGCGCCAATGTGTAATTATTAGCAGCGGCTTTTTCATACCATGTTCTGGCGGCTTTATAATCTTGGCTAACACCATCGCCATTTGCGTACATTACACCTAAGTTATACTGTGCTGCGGGAAGGTTCTTATTTGCTGCTTTTTCAAATAAGGTTATGGCCATTTGTTTGTCTAATTTAACGCCATTGCCTTCGTCATATAAAACCGCAAGTGCAAACATTGAATCTACATGGTTCTTTTTAACGGCTTGTTGGTACAGCTCAGCTGCTTTGTAATAATCACGGGTAACGCCATGGCCACCTTCGTATAGCTTACCTAATTCGTAAATCCCCGGTGCATAGCCTTTGTCAGCTAAATAATTAAACTCTTTAAGTGCTTCTTCAAATTCACCCGCATTAGCAGCTCTGATCCCTTCTTCTAGTCCAGCATAGGCAAGAGGGGTAGCGAGCATAATACCGGCCAGTAGCAGTGCTTTAAAATTAGACTGTGACATAAGCATGTCTCCAAATTAGTTGTCGTTCTATGTAAGCGCCATAAAAGTAAAACTTACCTAGTGAATCTATTAGGGATAGGTAAAAAATTATGAGCTAAATTAATAACGCCAACGTTTATAACCTAGGTATACAAACGTATTAACAAGTAGCTTTAACTATAGCTCAAAAATTCTAAACTTAAGCATATAGTCATGATATAAATTGCGTTAGCTTGCGATTCTATAGAAAAATGAAAAAAATAAAAGCGAGCAATAGCTTACATAATTACTTATGATGATTTTTGGCAACCAAAGCATCATAAAACGGGGTCTGTTAATGTTAAATAATTTAAAAAATATAAAACTAAGCAAAATTATTTTTATAACCAGTTTATTGTTTATTGCCAGTTGTTCTACCTCCTTTGCTTATAACAACCTTGGTTGGCTGTCTTCGTTTTGGATAGACGATTATGTCGACTTAAACAAAAGCCAATCAACGCAGTTAAAAGTGATTATTAATAACACCCGAGATTGGCACCGAGAGGTTGAGTTACCAAAATATAAAGCCGATTTACTCGACTTAAGGCAGTTGCTCGATAAACAAGCCGATACAGCGCAGTTAATGGCAAAAATAACGCAGGTAAAGCAGCATTGGCGCAATTTACTTTTGTACGCGAGTGATCCCTTAATCGAGCTGGCAAAAACGTTAACTCCATCACAACGCAGTGAAATGATAGAAAACATTCGCGATCAAATTAATGACGAAATAAAAGAGCACGCTTCATTAACCAAAGAGGAGCATCAGCAGTCTCGTTTAGACAGGCAACTAGACTATTACGAACAATGGCTTGGTAAGCTCACCTCAGAGCAGCGAACGCTAGTGTCACAAGCCAACAGTGAATATATCAGTACCAGAAATTTATGGTATGACTATAAACTAACTCGGTTAGGTGCACTTGAAGCGCTTTTTAATCAGCAAACCCTTGATGATGCCCAATTTGCGCAGCAGTTACGCACTATCATTACAGAAAGAGAGCTGTTTATGAGTGCTGAACTCATTGAGAGAAATGAGGAAAATTTAAGGGCATACGCACAGTTGCTGGTTAAATTAAATCAAACCTTAAGCCCTAAACAAGTCGCACATGTTGATGAGGAATTTGCTGACTTGGTTGGCACAGTTAATGAACTGCTTACAGAATAGCTGCATTTAACCAATCCTTTTTGCTTATTTTAAAGGGGGTTGTTAAGCATAAAATTGTGATTATTGCATTTCAGGGTTAATATAAACGATTAGTTTTGATTTAAGTTTTTTATGGATATAGCCGCTCTTAACAGTACAAAAATATTACGTAAGCATGTCTTAAAATGGATGTGTTTATTTTTTGGTTTGCTGTCATTTATTTTTGCTGTGTTTAACCTATCAAAAAATCATTTTTATATTGTAGGCGGCTTAGAGGTGTGTTTTTCCGCACTTTGTTTTTATATTTTTATACAATTGGTTAAAAACAAGCAACGAAACTGGTATGCCATAACGGTTTGTATGACTGTAACGCTCGTTATACTATGTGGAACCTTTTTGGCACCACTTAAAAATGGTTTGTTTTTGTGGGCGTTTTCTTTACCCATTTTGTATTATCTACTTCTTGGTCGAAAATACGGTATTGTGTTATCGGCCACACTTTTGGTTATGCAATCATCAGTGTTGCTTTATAAATTACCAAGCCCTTATTTTTCCTCTTTTAACCTAGCGATCAACTTACTGTTTATTTATATTATTATATGGGTCATTTCTCATGTTTTTGAAGGAAATAGGGCCGAATTTTCGAAGCGACTTAAAAACTTGGCTTTACTTGATCCTCTCACGGGAGCAGGAAACCGTTTATCTATGAGTCATTATTTTGAAGTGGAGATAAAAGACAAGTCACAGCTGTACTTGTTTTTAATTGATCTTGACCACTTTAAACAAATAAATGATGAATATGGCCATGATGTAGGAGATAAAGTGCTGGTTGAGTTGGCAACTCTATTTAGGATTACTTTTGCAAAAGGGTATGTGTTTAGGGTAGGGGGTGAAGAATTTTCTTTAATGGGCAATTTTGATAGTGCACAATCCGCGCTGGCAATGGCTGAAAATCTTAGACAAGCCGTTGCAACTAAATATATTGAGGCCAATGGTATAACCATAAATTTAACAGCCAGTGTTGGTGTAGTTAAGTACCAACAACAAAATTTGGCTGAATTAATAGCGCAAGCAGATAAGCAGCTTTATAAGGCAAAAGATGCGGGGCGCAATGCGGTTTTTTCTGATATTAACCTCTGTGCAGATGCGGCTTAATACATTTGATCAAAATTAGGAATACTGTTTTCCCAAATCGGTCTTTCTTTGCCAATGTATTCACGCACGGCATCAAAAAACAATCGTGTTCTTACCGGTAAATCTCGGTGTGGGTATACAGCATACATTGCACTGTGTTCCATTAATTTTACATCGGTAAGTAAGGGCACCAGTTGCCCATCAATCACTTCTTTATCTAAAATAAATGCCGGCGCTAAAAAGTAGGTGGTGCCAGAGAGGGTTTTCATCAGTAATACTTCTGCATCGTTTGCTCTAAACACACTTTTTATTTTTTGCTCGCAGTGCTCGCCAGTGTGGTTATAGTAATTTATGCCTTCTACCCGCAGTGAGTTGCTGGCATAACTGGCTGCTGGCAATTGTGCCAAATCAGTGATTGTTGTTGGCATACCGTATGTTTCTATAAACGCTGGCGCGGCTAATAGTAACAGACGATTACGGGCAATTTTACGAGCAATTAATGATGAGTCTTTGGGTTCACCCACTCTAAACGCTAAATCAAATCCTTCAGATACAATATCAACCAGTCGGTCATCTAAACGAAGTTCTACTTCCACTTGCGGAAAGCGTTTTTGGAAATCGTTGATCACTGGCTGTAAGTAGCGTCGACCTATTAAAGTAGATGCGGTCACTTTCAATACGCCGCGTGGCTCTTGGTGGTAGTTTTCTGCCATGCGCACCGTTTCGCCAAGCAGGCTTCGCAGCTCACCCGCTTTTTTTATCATTTCAGCGCCCGCTGCTGTAAGAGAGAATGAGCGGGTTGTTCTGTTTAATAGTCTTACCCCAAGTTCATCCTCTAACCGACTAATTTGCTTAGAGATCACTGAGCGGTCAATATTTCGTATTTCGGCTGCTTTTGCAAATGAGCCTTGCTCTACCACTTCAAGCAGCATTAATAGTCGACTGGTTGTATCCATTATTTCATCACTTAGTGAGTATTGATGCCATTTTGGCACTAATGAATTTAAAGATCTATTGTTTTTGTCATCAAGTATGTTCCGTATTATGCAATGCTAAATTAAAAGGAGCGTCGTTATGAACAAACACTTAATTGCTACAGCACTATCTGTTGCATTAATCACACTGGCCGGTTGTGCCGATGAAAGTACAGCGCAATCAGCCCCCGCACAGCAACAACAAGCTATTGATGTAGCCGAAGTCTTGGTTAAGCCAGTTCAAAGTTGGCATACCTATACAACACGCTTAGAGTCACCGCAGAAAGTGGCATTAATGCCGCGTGTATCCGGCATTATTGAGCAAATTGAATTTAAAGAAGGGGATAGCGTTAAACAAGGCGATGTATTATTTCGTTTAGACGATCGCTCATTCGCTGCAACCGTTGACAGTTTAAGCGCTCAGGTAAAAAGTGCTCAAGCAGCACTTGAACAAGCAAAAAGCGAAGCATCGCGTGCGGTACGCTTAACTGAGCGAAAAGCCATTTCGACTGAGCAAGCACAAGCGCGTACATCGACTCTGCGTCAGCGTGAAGCACAACTTGCTGCACTGCAAGCGCAGCTTAAAGCTGCAAAGCTCGATTTAGAGTTTACGTCAGTGGTTTCTCCTATTGATGGCGTGATTTCTCGCGCAAATATTACCAAAGGTAACAACGTACTTGCAGGGCAAAGCGTGCTTACTTCAATTGTTTCTAATGACAAAATGTACGCTTACTTTGATGTAGATGAACGTACTTGGAATAGCGCATTTGACGAAGTAACAGCTGCAAGCAAACAGCCTGTTGTAATGCAAAAAGTAGGGCAAGACGATTTTAACTATAGCGGCCATATTAACTTTATAGATAATCAAATTAACGCATCTACAGGCACTTTACGCGTTCGTGCGGTATTTGATGATCGTAGTAACGAGCTGCGTTCGGGCTCATTTGCACGCATTAAATTGGCAGCTAATGCAATACGCGAAACTGTCATTATTCCAGACAGAGCCATAGGCACAGATTTAAAAAATCGCTTTGTGTTAACGGTAGGCGAAAACAATGTGCTGCAGTATAAGCTTGTAACGGTAGGTGAGCGCTATGGATCGTTGCGAGCCATCACATCAGGACTTGAGCAAGGCGATGTTATTGCTGTAAATGGCCCAGCTCGTGTAGGACCCGGTATGCCAATATCACCAAATAAAGTGGCAATTAATACCCAAGGCGTTGCATTTACGCTAAGTGCTAACCCTGCCGATTTAGTTGCTAAGCAATAAGGTTGTTAGATGAAATTTTCACACTTTTTTATACAGCGACCGATTTTTGCGGCCATGCTGTCGTTGATTATTTTAATTGCAGGTAGCATTTCATTATTTCAGCTGCCTGTCAGTGAATACCCAGAAGTTGTACCACCAACAGTGGTTGTGACTGCAAGTTACCCAGGTGCTAACCCGACGGTTATTGCACAAACAGTGGCAACACCGCTTGAGCAAGAAATAAACGGCACCGAAAACATGCTGTATATGTTTTCACAAGCAACCAGTGACGGACGTATGACGCTCACGGTGACATTTGCGTTAGGCACTGATTTAGACCGTGCCCAAGTGCAAGTGCAAAACCGAGTAAATAGTGCGCTGCCGCGTTTGCCACAAGAAGTGCAACGTTTAGGGGTTGTTGCTGAAAAATCATCACCCGATTTAACCATGGTGGTGCATTTATATTCACCCCAAAACAGCCATGACACCGCATATTTATCAAATTATGCCGATTTAAATATTAAAGATGAAATAGCGCGTTTACCTGGTGTGGGTGATATTCGTTTATTTGGTGGTGGTAAATATGCAATGCGAGTTTGGCTTAACCCCGATGCGCTAGCATCACGTGAGCTTACTGCAAGTGACGTGGTCAATGCACTACGCTCGCAAAATCAGCAAGTTGCAGCGGGTAGTTTAGGTGCGCAACCGATTTCAAATGACAGTCAGTTTCAAATTCTATTAAACGTCAAAGGACGCCTTAATAGCATTGAAGAGTTTAAACAAGTCATTATTAAAGTTGGGGAGCAAGGGCAGCTTACCCGTTTGTCAGACGTGGCACGTGTTGATTTAGGCCAAGATTCTTATGCATTGCGTGCTGAGCTTGATAATCAACCTGCTTTAGCGATGCCAATATTTCAACGCCCAGGGTCAAATGCCATTGAGCTCTCTGATCAGGTGCGTGAAACCATGGCACGTTTATCAAAAGACTTTCCTGCAGGTGTTGAATACGACATTGTTTATGATCCAACGGTATTTGTGCGTGGTTCAATTGATGCGGTAATCGCCACTTTACTCGAAGCAATCGTGCTGGTGGTGATTGTGGTTATTGTGTTCTTACAAACCTGGCGCGCGTCTATTATTCCGTTAATTGCGGTGCCTATTTCACTCATTGGTACGTTTGCCGTAATGCAGTGGCTTGGGGTGTCTATTAATACCTTATCGCTATTTGGTTTAGTACTGGCAATCGGTATTGTGGTTGATGACGCAATTGTGGTTGTAGAAAATGTTGAGCGAAACATAGAAGATGGCTTATCACCGCTTGAAGCCACCCGCGTGGCAATGACGGAAGTAACCGGCCCTATTATTGCGATTGCATTAGTATTATGTGCGGTATTTATTCCGACGGCTTTTATTACTGGGCTTTCAGGGCAGTTTTATAAACAATTTGCATTAACCATTACGATTTCAACGGTAATTTCGGCGTTTAACTCATTAACGCTGTCGCCAGCACTGGCCGCTTTATTGTTAAAATCACATGATGCCGAGCCTGATGCGTTTACCCGCGTGCTTAATAAATTATTTGGCCGTTGGTTATTTCAACCTTTTAACCGCGTGTTTGACCGTGGTGCTAAAGGGTATGAAAAGCTGGTACAAAAGCTTATTCGCATGAGTGTTGTGGTTATGGTTGCGTATATTGCTTTAGTTGGCGGTACGATTAAATTGTTTGATGCAGTACCGGGTGGCTTTATTCCACAACAAGATAAGCAATACTTAGTCGCCATTGCGCAGTTACCTGACGCTGCAAGTTTAGACCGTACAGAAGCGGTGGTAAAACAAATGCAGCAAATTGCATTAGAGGTACCTGGGGTTGCGAACACGGTAGCGTTTCCTGGTCTTTCAGTGAATGGTTTTACTAATAGCCCAAATAGCGGCATCGTATTTACACCACTGGCGCCTTTTGCAGAGCGTACGGATCCGAGTATGTCGGCTTCGGCTATTGCAGCGCAATTAAACCAACGTTTTGCGGCCATTGATGAAGCCTTTGTCGCTGTGTTTCCGCCACCGCCAATTCAAGGCTTAGGCACCACAGGTGGCTTTAAATTGCAAATAGAAGATAGAGCTAACAAAGGCTTTGAAGCCTTATTTAACAGTTTGCAATCAGTGATTGCTGCGGCGCAAAAAGATCCGGCGTTAATGGGGCTGTATTCAAGCTTTAGAATTCAAGTGCCACAAATGGATATTGATATTGACCGTGAGCAAGCGCTTATTCAAGGTATTCCATTAGATGAAGTGTTTAACTCGTTACAAATTTATTTAGGCTCAGTGTATGTAAACGACTTTAATTTGTTTGGTCGTACTTACCAGGTTAATGCCCAAGCTGATGCTGATTTTAGGGTAGACCCAGAGCAAATACTAAACCTAAAAGTGCGTAATCGTGCCGGTAATATGGTGCCGTTAGGCTCAGTATTAACGGTAACGCCTACCATCGGCCCAGATCGTGTAATGCATTACAACGGCTACCCAAGTGCAGAGCTTAATGGCAGCCCAGCGCCCGGTTATAGTTCTGATCAAGCGCAATTGGCGATTGAAGCTGTACTAGCAAAAACATTGCCTACTGGCATTGAATATGAGTGGACTGAGGTAACGTACCAGCAAGTATTAGCAGGTAATACCATGGTGTATGTATTCCCTCTGGTTGTATTGCTGGTGTTTATGGTACTGGCCGCACAGTATGAAAGCTTACGTTTACCACTGGCCATTATTTTAATTGTACCTATGACTATTTTCTCAGCGTTATTAGGGGTGTGGTTTGTAGGTTCAGACAACAACATATTTACGCAAATAGCGTTGATTGTACTGGTCGCATTGGCTTCTAAAAATGCCATCCTTATGGTGGAATTTGCTAAAGATAAGCATGACACTGGGTTATCGCACCTTGAGGCGATGTTAGCGGCGTGTCGATTACGTTTACGCCCAATTTTAATGACATCAATTGCGTTTACCGCAGGTGTCATACCGCTTGTATTGGCAACCGGTGCCGGTGCAGAAATGCGTCATGCCATGGGTAATGCAGTGTTCTCGGGCATGATTGGAGTAACTGTGTTTGGACTATTATTTACACCGGTGTTTTATATGCTGGTGGTAAAAAAGCCGCGCGTTAAGGAGTCTTCGCATGACTAAATTTAACTTAAGCGCCCTTAAATTATCGCCATGGCTGAGTTCTGTATTAGCGGTTGCTGTGTTATCAGGTTGTGCGAGTAAAATTGACACAGCTGCTCAGCGACAACAGGTTGATGAGTTTGTTGCCAAGGCAATATCTGCAGAGCAGTTTATGGGTGAAGATGAGCAAAACTGGTGGCATAAGCTGGGCTCAGCGCAGCTAAACCAACTGCTGAGCAACGCACTTGCTAATAATTACGACTTACAAACAAGTCAGCTGGTATTAAAAAGCGCTTTGGCGCGTATTGGCGAGCAACAAGCGCAATACTTACCGCAAGGAGGTATTGAGGTTGGTGCAAAGCGAAGCGGGCTAGGCAATACCAATAGCCGACAATCAAGTGCGAATGTAGCACTTGATTGGCAGCTCGACTTATTTGGTCGAATTACTGCGTTAGTCGATGCCGCGAATTCACAAGCAATGAGCCAAGCTGAGCAAGTTAGGTTATTGCAAATTGAAGTGGTGTCGGCTGTGGTTAAAGGCTTTGTGAGTTATCAAGGTAATCTGCAAAAGCAGCAAATTATTGAAATGCAAATAGAAGCGCTTGAACAAAGCATTCAAGTGCTGCAGGCCCAAGTTGATGAAGGTGTGGCCAATGAGCTCGACTTAAACCGCACTATGGCGCAACTTAGGCAGCAGCAAGCCTTGGTGCCGGCAATTAAATATGCCAAGTACCGTGACTTATCTACTTTGGCCGTATTAAGCGCGCAAACTACGCAATCACTGATCATTAATGATGAGCGTACTATATTAACTAAGGCATTTGCGGTGTCATTGGCAAAGCCTAATGATGCAATAGCACTAAGACCTGATATAAGTCGTGCTTTATTTGATTTTAGCCAGGCAAATAGCCTGAGTGTAGCAGCCAGTAAAGCTTTATTGCCGGATATTAGCTTAAGCGGCTTTGCAGGCGTGTTAAGTTTGGGCAGTAATGGTTTTAGTGATACCCAGCAGCAATGGCAAGTAGCGCCGCAATTGCAGTGGTCATTATTAAGTTACCCTGCGCTTTTAGCACAACGCGATGCTCACCAGTTTTTAAGCCAAGCGGCGTATACTGACTACCAGCAAGTGGTGTTAAAAGCCATTAACGAGAGTGAACTTTCATTGCAATACTTAGTCAATCAAGCACAGCAATCGCGTTTTGCTGAGCAGCGTTATCAATTTGCTAATAATGCATTTTTACAAGCACAAGCAATGTATGAAGAAGGGCAAATTCCTTACTTAGAGTTGTTGGATGCACGTCAGGATGTTTTAATAGCACAAGAAAATGCCGTTGATTCAACTATTTCATCGTTACTGGCTAAGGTAAATGCCTACCAGTCATTTAATGGGCGATGGAGTTACGCGTTAAGTAATACTAACAAGTAGAGTTTTTGATGCCTAATACTGCAGATACAAACCCAAATACTATTCCTACATTAATGCGCTCTATTGTGTTAAATGAGCCTAATGAGGATATTCACTTATCGGATACTCAGTTACCTGTGCCTCAATGCACAGGTAATGAGCTGCTAGTAAAAGTAGAGTATGTTGGTTTAAACCCGGTGGATGCGCAATTTGCTAAATCTGGCTTTTGTTTATGGCAATATCCGCATGTTTTAGGCTTGGATGCAGTGGGGACAGTGGTTAAAGCGGGCAAAGGTATTTTTCCGGGGGTAGGGGAGCGTGTTATGTGGCACGCCAGCGTAGGTGAGCAAGGGGTACTGAGCGAATACGCAAAAGTACCTAATTATGCGGTGTCTATCATTCCCAAGCAATTAGCCAGTGACAAGGCTGCTACTTTGCCCTGCGCCGGAATGGCAGCGCTTATCAGCTTAGATAAACTATCAGTAACTGAAGGCGATACCCTCTTTGTTGAAGGGGGCGCAGGTGCTGTAGGTCAATTTGCTATTCAATTTGCAAAGCAGCGTGGTGCCGATGTATTTACAACCGCCTCCAAGCGTAACCACAAATTGGTTAAGCAGCTAGGGGCTGATGTAGTCTTTGATTACAATGACAAAACCTTATGTGACAAAATTCGCCGAGAGTTAGGACCACAAGGATTTGATGCCATTATTGATATTATGGGCGGGGAATCGACCATTCAAAATATTGAGTTAATGCGTTTTTGTGGCCGTATTGCTTGTTTAAATCCACTGCCTAAGTTTGAACAGCAGTTAATGTTTAGGCGTGCGCCCAATATTAGTATTGTCTCTTTAGGTGGCGCGTGGTTAGCCAACAGCCTATGTGCGCAGCAGCGTATGAGTTTTATGGGGAATTTATTGCTTGAAACAGTTTCTAATGGCGATATAAAGCACCCTGAAATTCTAGCTGTTGATTTTAATGCACAGGCCGTATCTAGCGCCTTAAACAACCAGTTAGCAGGTGGTTTTACTGGTAAGCAGGTGGTTAAAGTAAGCTAATTTCACCCAAATTCTCGTATTAAAAAACGCAGCCTAATTTTAGGCTGCGTTTTTTTGTTTCTACTTTATTACCAAATCCGTATTTGCGGCGCCAACAACCAGAATTATTAAATTTTTAACAAAAAAAATAATAATTCAGCGTACAGGTGTAAGCCTTTTTATTTCAACAGTTTACGTTCAGGTAAAGAAAATAAATTGCAAAAACTGTTAATTAATTGAATAGAGTAATTGATCTAAACCGATTTTTATGACGTAATGTAGGTATTATTATCTGGTCGGATGAGTTCGTTATGAGTTTACGTACAAAATTAAAAAAAGTATTACCAAGTATTTCAGTTACTGAGCAAGAAGCGCTAGACGCTGGCGATGTATGGCTAGAAGGGTCTATCTACCAAGGTAAACCAGATTTTAGCGCGCTACGCGATGTACCTGCGGCAAAACTAACCGCAGACGAGCAAGCGTTTCTAGACGGCCCAGTACAAGAATTACTTGGCATGATTGACGATTCAGTCATTCAAAATGGTATTCATTTACCAAACGACATTTTAGAGTTTTTGAAAAAAGAGCGTTTCTTCTCGCTGATCATCCCTAAATCGTTTGGCGGTTTAGAGTTCAGCCCATACGCTAACTCAACAATTGTAGGTACTATCGCAACGAAAAGCTCAGCGGTTGCGGTAACCGTAATGGTACCAAACTCGTTAGGCCCGGGTGAGTTACTACTTCACTTCGGTACAGATGAGCAACAAGCACATTACTTACCACGTTTAGCAAATGGTACAGACATTCCATGTTTTGCATTAACCAGCCCAGAAGCAGGTTCTGATGCAGGCGGTATTCCTGATGTAGGTACTGTTACTAAAGGCATGTATAACGGTGAAGAAGTACTCGGCCTAGAAATTACATGGGACAAGCGCTACATTACACTCGCACCAATTGCTACTGTACTTGGTTTAGCGTTTAAAGTAGTTGACCCTGATGGTTTATTGGGTGGTAAAGAAAACCTAGGTATTACTTGTGCACTTATTCCAAAAGAGCACCCTGGTGTAGAACTTGGTAACCGTCATGATCCTATGGGTATCCGTTTTTACAACGGTACTACACGTGGTAACAAAGTATTTGTACCAATGGACTTTATTATCGGTGGTCAGAAAAACATCGGTCGCGGTTGGCAAATGCTAGTTAGCTGTTTAGGCGCAGGTCGTGGTATTTCATTACCAGCATTGGGTGTAAGTACAGCTCAAGTTGCATTTAAATCAGCTTCTGAGTACGCAGCAGTGCGTGAACAGTTTGGTTTATCAATTGGTCAATTTGAAGGTATTCAAGAAAAGCTAGCTGACATCGCAGGTAAAACATACCTACAAGAAGCAATGCGAGTATTGACAACTGAAGGTTTAGGCATGGGCTTAAAACCATCGGTAGTAACTGCAATTGCTAAATACCATATGACAGAGCTTGGTCGTGATGTACTTGATTCAGCAATGGATATTCAAGCAGGTAAAGCGATTCAAAACGGTCCGCAAAATACATTAGCGAGTGGTTATGTCGCGCAGCCTATTGCCATTACGGTAGAGGGCGCGAACATTCTGACTCGTAACCTGATGATATTTGGCCAAGGTGTTATGCGTTGTCACCCATACTTACAATCTATGGTTGAGTCTATCCACAGCGATGACAAAAACGCAGATGCAGAATTTAATGGTATTTTACGTAAAACAATTGGCTACAGTACAGCAAATAGCTTACGTGCATTCCGTTTAGGTGTATTACCGTTTACTGCTGGTGCAAACTCGGCATTACCAGAAGTACGTGACTACGAAAAAGCAGTGCATAAACTATCAGCTAAATTAGCTGTATATGCAGACTTCTCGTTACTAGTACTTGGCGGTAAATTAAAGCAAGCTGAAATGCTTTCAGCACGTTTAGGCGATGTAATGAGCTTCTTGTATGCCGCTATGGCATCTATTAAGTATTACGAGCAAAAAGTAGCAAGCAGCGAGCGTGAGCAGGCGGCTCCTTACTTCCATTATGCGACTCGTTTTGCACTACAAAGTGCAGAAGAAGCATTGCACAAGTTCTTAGACAACTTCCCTGCAAGTGGTACTCGTAAGTTCATTCGTTTCATTACTATGAACTACTCAACTAAAATGCCAAAAATTAGCGATGATTTAATTCGTGAATTAGCAAAACAAGCTCAGCTAGATACGGCATTTAAAACGCAAATCACACATTTAGTTAAGCCAATTGAAGGTGATGGTCATCACATCAATGAGCAAGCTTACAAAGCTAAAATGGCGTCACTTGAGCTATTAGCTAAAGTGAAAAAAGCGCTACGTGCTAAAACCTTTAAGCCGGGTACGCGTTTTTCAATCACGCTTGAAAATGCACTTGCTGCAAAAGTAATTAACGACGCTGAATTTGTTCAGTTAAGTGATTACAACAAAAAGCGTGAAAAAGCGATTCGTGTTGATGAGTTCGACTTCGATATGAACATCCTAGACGACAACGCACAGCCAGTTAATCCGCTTAAAAGCGTGGTTAACCAATAAAATTCAATAATGCAAAGCGCCTGCAGTTTAGGCGCTTTTATTGATACAAAATTAGTGTGGAGTCCTGCTTGAGTAACATCAAGCGGGGCTTTTTTTATGGGTGTAATTCAAGCTCAGGGATAATGACGACTAATTTGATGGTACAGAACATTATTAAACGTTGTTTTAGTGTATTTTAACAATGATTGGTAAATAAGCTACGTAATTACTTGTTTACATTAGAGTTGTTTAGTGGAATTATTGAGCGTATATAATATACGCTGTTTTGAGGGTTATAACTCCCAAAGTGGTGTTTAATGAGCTGTTATCATCTAGGGAAAAATTATGATTTATACGACAACGGAAACTGTTCCTGGCAAGGAAATCGAAGCTGTATTGGGTATCGTCAATGGTAACATGGTTCAGTCTAAACATGTTGGTCGAGATATCATGGCTGGTTTAAAAGGTATTGTGGGCGGTGAACTCAAAGGCTATACCGAGATGTTGATGGAAGCTCGAAATGTAGCGGTAGAACGATTAATAGAAGATGCAAAAAAGTTAAATGCCGATGCAATAGTAGGAATACGGTTTACAACTAGCTCAGTTACTGATGGGGCATCAGAAATATTAGTGTTTGGCACAGCAGTTAAACTTCGAACATAACAAACAATTTAAGCAGATTCGCAACGCTTGTCATTTTTGGTGTTTCTTTCAAAGCCAAAAAATGAGGGCGCTTTCCTCTTTTCTGCACATTATAAAAAGAACAGCCTAACTAAAAGTTTAAAGTTGGCAATGTGTTACATGATTTGTAATTAATATTAAAAATAATGAAGAGGACATACATTGCTCATAAAAAGAGGAAAGTGTCCTTTGATAAAGTTGTTAGAGTGCGAATATGGATAGTGCCTACTTGAAAGTAAAACGTGCAGAAAAGCATTATGCTGAACTTGCACAGATGTTTAAAAAGAAAAAGCCGTTT
>NZ_BADU01000083.1:0-47546 GCF_000239875.1 Pseudoalteromonas sp. BSi20311
CTTTTTTATTTGTATTTCAATCAATTAAAAGTTTTTACTGTTTTTTTTAAAAAAAAGCTAAAGGTAATTTTATAACGGCCGTTAACTTAATTAGAACGGAGCTTGAACAGATTTTTATTGTGATGGCTCTTGGTTAAAATCAATTAGTTACATTACGAAAGTAATCAGGAGTTATAACATGGCTTTATCAGTAAATACTAACGTTGCATCATTAAATGCACAAAGAAACTTATCAAAATCTAGCGAAGCATTAGGTACATCAATGCAACGTCTTTCATCTGGTATGAAAATTAACAGTGCGAAAGATGATGCGGCAGGTCTACAAATTGCGAACCGTCTTTCTTCACAAATTAATGGTTTAGGTGTTGCTCAGCGTAACGCGAATGACGGTATTTCAATGTCGCAAACCGCTGAAGGTGCGATGCAAGAGTCATCAAACATCTTACAACGTATGCGTGACCTATCTTTGCAATCAGCTAATGGTTCAAACGATGCAAACGCTCGTGCCGCACTACAAAAAGAAGTGGGCGCGTTACAGCAAGAGCTTACTCGTATCGCTGAAACGACTAAATTTGGTGGCACAAGCTTACTAGATGGTTCATTCGGTACTAAACAGTTTCAAGTAGGTGCTAACGCAAATGAAACAATTAACGTAACTTTGCGTGATGTATCAGCAGATGCAATCGGTGCAAATAATATATCAGGTTCAGGTTCGGTTTTAGGTTCTGGTGGTGATGTTCTTTTATCGGCTCAGTTAGCCACTCAAACTCAACCAGCAAACTGGAGCGTTAATGGTACTGCAGTTGCTTTTGGAGCTACTGACGGCGCAAATGATATGGCAGAAAAAATAAATGCTGCTGCAACGGGTGTAACAGCTGAAGCCAAATTAAGCGTTACAATCCAAAATTTGAGTTCAGCGGATGATGACGTGTTATCTGTTGGCGGAGATGATTACGATTTGGGTAATTTCGGTGGGGATGGTGCTAGACTAGCTGAAGCTATGGTGGCTGACGGTTATGATGCCGTTTATAACTCAGATGACGAAACTATTACCTTAAATGCAACCGGAGTTAACGGGGTTCAAGTTGACACAGCTGCAGGCACGGGGACAGGTACAGTGCAGCTAGTTAATGCTAATGAGGGAGCCGCTGCATATACAGGTACAGTAGATGGTGATCAAGCAGTAGCATCAACATTGTCGCTTACTTCTGCTAATAAAATAGCGATTAGTGATTCAACAGCAGGTGCCAATGTATCTGAATATTTAGGTGATGATACTGCAAATTCCTCTGTGACTGGAACAGGTGCGGGCAGCGGTCTTGTTAGCATTGAATCTATTGATATTTCTGGTTCGACTAGCGAAGGTGCACAAGATGCAATTCAAACAATTGATGCCGCGCTTGCGCAAATTGATGCGCAACGAGCTGACTTAGGTGCGGTGCAAAACCGCTTTGGTTTTACCATTGCTAACCTTGCAAACGTATCAGAAAACGTATCTGCTTCTAAAAGCCGTATCGAAGATACAGATTATGCTGCAGAAACGGCTAAACTAACTAAGAACCAGATTATGCAACAGGCTGGTACAACAATCTTAGCTCAGTCTAACCAGTTGCCACAGGCAGCACTTAGCTTATTAGGTTAATTTAACAATAAGCTCTATACTTTAACTACTAAGGAAGGGGCAACCCTTCCTTTCTTGTATAGGTATAAAGCTTTATATCGCTTTATAGTAGGAGCGAATTATGGAAACGCAAAGTTTAAATCTAAATATCAGCTCAGCGCAAAAAGGTGAGGTTACCTCAAGTTACCAAACCCCATCACAAGTTAAGCAAAATGCTGATGAACAAAAGAATACACCCATCACCACCACTGCAAGTAATAGCGAAATTTCTAAAACTGAGTTATCACCTGAAAAACTAGAGAAGGTGGTACAGCAATTGCAGGACTTTATGGGCGAAATGAATCGCAGCCTTCAGTTTAAGGTCGACGAAGATTCTGGCCGTAATGTTATTAAGGTGATTGATAAAGAAAGTGGTGATTTAGTTAAGCAGTACCCGTCTGAAGAGGTATTAGGTATCGTTGCTAAATTAGCGGAAGCCACCGGTGTATTGGTTGATTTTAAAGTTTAGTTTTCAGTAATTTAAGAGGGTAATTATTATGGATATTTCATTTAAAGGTATAGGTTCAGGGCTTCAAGTTAATGAAATTGTAACTGCTTTAGTGAATGCTGAAAAAAGCCCTTACCAAGCTCGAGTAACTAAACAGCAAGCAAACTTTACTACCGATATATCTGCAGTAGGTACCCTAAAAGCCTCTTTGGAAGAGCTTAATGGTTCACTAGAATCATTGGGTGACATCGAAAACTTTCAAAAGCGCACTATCAGTGGCAGTGACGACTTTGTTTCTTTAAGCTCTGAAAAAAACGCGCAAACCAATAATTACTCTATTAAAGTTAATAGTTTGGCTGAGAACCAAAAGCTAACATCAAATGCTATAGCTGGCGATGAAGCGGTGGGAGAGGGTAAGCTCACGATTAGTTCTGGCTCTAACAGTTTTGACATAAATGTGTCAGACACAGCAAAGCTGGCTGATATACGTGACGCGATTAATGATTCAGTTGATAATGACTCTGTAAACGCCACCATTATAACTGATGACACCGGTCAGCGATTAGTGTTATCAAGTAAAGAAACCGGCGCAGAAAACGCAATAAAAATTGTAGTTGATGATGTCGGTGATGGTGGTAATACAGACTTGTCTGGCTTGTCTCGTCTTGCGTATGATAGTGATACAACATCAACAACGTATGCTGAAAACTTAAACGAAGTAACAGCAGCGACGGATGCTTCAATTACGATTGATGGGACGCTTGTTGCGACAAGCAGTACAAATGAATTTAAAGATGTCATTGAGGGCGTCACCATTAATGCCAAAAAAAACTCACAATGCAGACGATGATTTAAGTAAAGCAACTATCACTGAAAATAATAATAATGTTGCTGCTGGATTAAAGTCGTTTGTAGAGAAGTTTAATGCATTTATTGATTTATCAAATCAGCTCGGTCGCTCTAGCGCTGAAGAGGGCGTTGGTGCACTTGCGGGTGATTCATTACTTAGAGGCTCTGTAAACCAAGTACGTTCGATGTTAACATCTGAATTTAGCACGGGTAATGGTAATACCGACTTTTTAGCTAACTTTGGTATTAGAACTGAGCGCTCAGGTAAGTTAAGTATTGATTCTGACGCTCTTAAAGCTGCCGTAGAAAGTGATCCACAAGCTATCCAAACGTTTTTTGTTGGCGAAAATGACGGTGATGGTTTTGTTGGCCAGTTAGATACTGTTATTAAAGGTTATACGGCCTCTGATGGTATTTTTAGTTCACGTATTGAAGGGCGTGAAACACAACTCGATAAGCTACAAGATGAAGTTGATGCATTTAATAGCCGAATGAAAAAGTATGAAGAGCGACTATATAGCCAATACAATGCCATGGATATATTAGTTGCTAACCTAAACTCGACAGGAGGTTACTTGCAGCAGCAATTAGCTAACCTACCGGGTGTGGCTAAAAAGTCTAGCTAAACAATTAACTTTGTTTAGCAAATAAAGCCTGGCTTATGAGTCAGGTTTTTTTATGTTTGTTCGATTGTTAGTAACTAACTGTGTTGTTTTATAGTGAGGTTTGAGGAAATAAAAATACAGAGTGAAAAATCTGCTTAATCACTCTGTAAAGGGGAATAAAATAGGGGGTTAGCTAAGGCAAGAAGTGTTTTTAAATATTAGATTTATACTTATTTACAGCTTTTTTATTTTTTTGATTACCAACTATTTTAACCGCTAATAGTTGCTTTTGATTATCTATTTTAACAGATAGCTGTTCTATTAGGTTAATTAAAAACTCAAGTTCAGTAGCTGAATAATGAGTTTTTTCTCTAGAAAGTGAGCTACTTATGTGAATATCAAGTTTATTATGAATATTCAGCGCTTGCTCAATATCCCAATCTTCTGAGTCAGCAATCAAACTTACTAGCTCATTGCAATATGCTCGAGTCTCACTATCTTTAACTTGTGAGCTTGTAACCCGATTTAAAGACATTACAGTTGTGGTTCTCTTTGTTCGAATGGAATTGCTTCCCAGCCTGACTTAATCTCTTTAATTAAGGTAATTACTTCATCAATTTTATCAATGTTGTTTTCAAGGTTTGCAGTTAATAAGCAACGCTGACAGTAATCGTACAAAGAGTCTAAGTTAGTTGATACTTCATTATTGTCTTCAAAATTTAACACTTGCTGCAACGCACCAAGTAGCACAATACAATCAGAGATTGCGTTGCCTTTTTTTTCTAACTCTTTACGTTCAATAAATCCTTTTGCAGCAGAGAGCTTGCCAACAATATTTACAAACACGAGTTTGACTTGATCATAAGGTGTCATCTCTTTAACGCTGCTAACTGTTATTTGACGGTATTTATTGATTGATGCATGAGCCATAGGTAATTCCTTAAATTTTAATTACATGTTCAGAACTCTAAGCAAGTTTAGTTCCAACATAAGTTTGACTATTACTTTATCGGCCAAAACAGTCACACCTTTAAATAATAATAGCAGTTTTTATGAGTTTTTACTGTGTGAAATCGTATCATTGAAAATCGCATTATATGTCGTTTAATTCATCCTAAGTATGTATGTCACTAAAACTACCCAGGCAATTAATAGTTATAAAGTATTGACTTTGTGCGGCCAGTGTCTGTTTTTTGGCGTTAATGTCAAAAAATCGCCGCTATTGCTTGCATCCAAACCCAACTGGCTTACAATTTGATTAATAAAACAAATTAGTGAAATAAATGGCTCGCTAAAGATGATCTTAATTTTAGATAATAATAACAATCGCTCTATTGGATTATACGCATCGCTTACTTTTATTGGTGAGGCGGTACAGTTGCAAACAGAAGCTGACTTTGAACAGGCATGTAGCCACTATCAAAACAAAGAATGTATTGTGGTGTTAGGTGCTTTGCAGTCTTTAGATCACGAAAGTTTAATTAAACGATACCCAACATTTCCTTTTTTACTCATTGGTGAAACGCTTAAACCTTTGTTGAGTTTGGCTAATGTTGTGGGGTTGATATGTGAGCCATTTACTCATGAAATAACCACACAGCTGTTACACGACTGTCAGCAATATCAGCGCATGTTGCCGCATGAACATAAAAATAATAAAGAGAAAAGCACCTTTGATGGTCTTGTTGGTGAAACCAAAGCCGTAAAAGATTTACGCTTTTTAATTACGCAGGTTGCTAAAACCGATGCTAACGTACTTATTTTAGGTGAGTCGGGCACAGGTAAAGAAGTAGTTGCCCGAAACGTACATTTGCTTTCTAAGCGTAACAAAGGCCCATTTGTACCAGTAAACTGTGGGGCAATTCCTGCAGAGCTACTAGAAAGTGAACTATTTGGTCATGAAAAAGGCGCGTTTACTGGGGCTATTTCAGCACGAAAAGGCCGTTTTGAGTTAGCGCAAGGTGGCACGCTATTTTTAGATGAAATCGGCGACATGCCACTGCAAATGCAGGTTAAGTTACTGCGAGTGCTACAAGAGCGCAGCTATGAGCGCGTTGGTGGTACTAAAGCGATTCAAGCTGATGTGCGTGTTATTGCCGCAACCCACCGAGACCTTGAAAACATGATAGAAAAAGGCTCATTTAGAGAAGATTTATACTATCGCTTAAATGTTTTTCCTATTGAGAGCCCATCTCTTGCTCAACGCGCAGAAGACATACCATTACTACTTAAAGAGCTTATGCGCCGCGTAAATGAGCAAAGCGGTACTACGGCTAAGTTTACAGAGCGTGCTATTGATAGTTTAAAAGAACATTCTTGGCCGGGTAATATCCGTGAGCTCGCGAACCTAGTTGAGCGTATGGTTATTATGTTCCCAGATAAGGTGGTGGATGTTCCTGACTTACCTAACAAATACCGCTACATTGAAGTTGAAGCCTATGAGCCTCAGTATCCAGAAGAACTGATGGAGCGTGATGCGTTTAATGATATTTTTAGCGGCGGATTTAGTGAAGACGAAATAGATCTAGAAGATGACTTTGCTCAGGCCGCACCTGGTTTATTGCCCGATGAAGGTATTGAGCTTAAAGAGTACTTAGCTGAGCTTGAAATTAACTTAATCACACAGGCATTAGAGCGCTTTGATTACGTTGTCGCCCGTGCTGCTGAAGTACTTGGCGTAAGGCGAACCACACTGGTCGAAAAAATGAAAAAATATAACTTGTCTAGGGATTAAGAGCAAAGTGCAGGTGTTATATTTTAGGTATTAGGTATTAGGTATTAGGTATTAGATATTAGGTTAGAAAAACTAAACACCGGTAGTTACACTGAATCCGTTACAGGTTCTATTTTTTAGCAGGTTTACCCCACGTCTGCGTTGGGTGCCAACTTACTGTTTTTTGGGTAAATATAACAATTAAAGGGTTAAAACCAAAAAGCCTAAAGTTATGCTATTTGCTTAACCTTTAACCTTTAACCTTTAACCTTTAACCTTTAACCTTTAACCTTTAACCTTTAACCTTTAACCTTTAACCTTTAACCTTTAACCTTTAACCTTTAACCTTTAACCCTAACTTTTTAACTTCTTCTTTTCTAAAGCAATTATTACTATGATCGTTAACCATTCCACAGGCCTGCATGTAGGCATACACTGTGGTTGGGCCTAAAAATTTAAAGCCACGCTTTTTTAAATCTTTTGCAAATAATGTTGATGCCTCAGTAACTGCAGGGTAATCCGCAAGCGTCTCTAAATCGTTTACCTGAGGTTTATTACCAACAAACCGCCACTGGTAATCACTAAAGCTGCCAAACTCTTCTTGAATAGCAATGAAGCACTTTGCATTATTAATTGTTGCGGCTATTTTTAAGCGATTGCGAACAATTCCCTCATTTTGCATTAATGTTTCTATGTCGTGTTCAGTAAAGGCCGCTACTTTATTTACGTCAAAGTTGGCAAAGGCGTTTTTATAATTAGCGCGCTTTTTTAATATGGTGTACCAGCTGAGCCCCGCTTGTGCCGATTCTAATGTCAAAAACTCAAAAAGTAGGTGATCGTTATACACAGGTACGCCCCATTCATGGTCATGGTAATCCACGTAGTCTGGTTTTGAAGTATCTAACCATGGACAGCGATACTGAGCTTCCTCTTTCATGCTTATTCCTTAGCGCGTCATTTTTACGGCACGTATTTTAACTGTTTAAATTGTTGATATTATAAGGAAATAATTTTGGTACATATTGTGCATTATCCAGTGTATCTACATTATTTTAGAGAGTTGATTATGGCCCTTGCAAGTGTGCTAAAACCTCAGTTTATTTCTGCTAATCAGTATAACCCATGTTTACTGCAAGAGGAGTATGTTGGTGAGTTGAGTGATTTGCGTCAACAAGCAAGTTGGCTCTCTCATCTGGTTGATACCATGCCTGCGGGCGTGATTGTACTTGATGGTAAAGGAATGATCGCTAAGGCAAACCAAATAGCTATCGATATGCTCGGCGAGCCATTAGAAGGAGAGAAGTGGTTTAGCGTTATTCAGCGCTCATTTCGTCCTCATCAAGATGATGGTCATGAAGTGTCGTTAAAAGATGGACGCTTAATAAAGCTCGATATTACTGCACTCGCGCCTGAGCCTGGGCAACTTATACTAATGACCGATTTAACCGAAACCCGACGCTTACAAAAGCGAGTCGCGCATATGCAGCGTTTAAGTGCCTTAGGTAAAATGGTGGCGTCTTTGGCTCATCAAGTACGCACACCGTTATCAGCGGCTATGTTGTATGCTGCAAATTTAGGCTCAAAACGCTTACCCGAAGCTTCTCGCGGCAGTTTTCATACTAAATTAATGTCACGTTTAAAAGATTTAGAAACCCAAGTAAACGACATGCTGTTATTTGCTAAAAGTGGTGATCAGCAAGTTGTTGAGCAAGTGTCGATGCAACAGCTACTAAGTGAAGTTAAAGCCGGTGCCGATGCTATGGTAGCGCTCAATGATAGCGAATTAAATGTGAGCTTACCTGAACCCGATATTGAAATTATGGGTAACAAAACAGCATTGGCAAGCGCAATTCAAAACCTAATTCATAATAGTATTCAAGTCATTGGCAGTGGTGCACAAGTACATCTTAGTGCTTTGCGTGATACGCAAGACCCTGATTATGTCCGCATTAGTGTTAGTGATAATGGCCCTGGGATTGACTTAGCGCAAAGCGAAAAAATATTTGAACCCTTTTATACCACTAAAAGCCAAGGTACTGGTTTAGGACTTGCCGTTGTAAGTTCAGTGGCCAGTGCACATCAGGGACGTGTTGAAGCAAACAACAACCCACAAGGGGGAGCAATTTTTAGTATGTTGCTACCTATTAGTGTCACATCTAAATTAGGGGAGTCACAATGAGTAACACTATTTTAGTTGTAGAAGATGACGCCGGACTTCGTGAAGCATTAATTGATACGCTTGAAATGTCAGGTATAGCCTGTATGGCCGCCAATAGTGCCGAGCAAGCCATGGTGCTACTAAAAAAAGAAGCATTTTCATTGGTGGTCAGTGATGTACAAATGGGCGCAATGAGCGGCTTGGATTTATTACGTAGTATTAAATTAAATTACCCTGATTTACCCGTACTAATGATGACGGCCTACGCCACTATTGATGATGCTGTAGAGGCTATGCGTTTAGGCGCGATTGATTATATGGCTAAGCCATTTGCACCAGAAGTGCTATTGAATATGGTGAGTCGTTACTTACCAGAAAAAGAAAAAGAAACAGACGGGCCCATTGTCGCCGATCCTAGTAGTATTCAATTACTCGAACTTGCTAATAAAGTTGCTCGTTCAGATGCCAGTGTGATGGTGCTTGGGCCAAGTGGCTCTGGTAAAGAAGTACTGGCGCGTTATATTCATGACAAATCAAAACGCTGTAATGAACCGTTTGTTGCGATTAACTGTGCTGCTATTCCTGAAAATATGCTCGAAGCCACTTTATTTGGTTATGAGAAAGGCGCGTTTACCGGTGCTATTCAAGCTTGCCCTGGTAAGTTTGAACAAGCACAGGGCGGTACTATTTTACTTGATGAAATCACCGAAATGGATTTAGGCCTGCAAGCCAAGCTGTTACGTGTACTACAAGAGCGTGAAGTTGAGCGTTTAGGTGGTCGTAAAACCATTGCACTGGATGTACGTGTGCTTGCCACAAGTAACCGAGAGTTAAAAGAAGCGGTTGCTGAAAACCAGTTCCGCGAAGATTTATACTATCGACTCAATGTTTTCCCACTGCTGTGGCGACCACTGTGTGAGCGCCCAGGGGACATTATAGTGTTGGCTAAACATTTGATTGAACGTCACTTAAGTAAAAGCAAAGAGCCAATGGCGTATTTAGATAGCAGTGCAGAGCAAAAACTGCTTAGCCATAGCTGGCCCGGTAACGTACGCGAACTAGATAACGTTATTCAGCGAGCATTAATTTTACGCAGTGGGAATAGTATTGATGAGCATGCTATTTTTATCGAAAATCTAGCTCCAACGCATTTTGTGGCAGAAACTAAAGCTGACATTGAGCCTGTAAAAAGTAGTCTCAGTAACGCTTATTATGATGAAAAAGCAGCGCCTGCAGATGAGCAAAAAAATGATTTGTTAGCCGTCGATACTGGTAGTTACAAAGATGAGCTTAAAGATAAAGAACATCGTATTATTTTAGAAACCTTGGCACGCTGCCAAGGAAAACGTAAAGAGGTCGCCGAAACCTTAGGTATTAGCCCGCGTACTTTACGCTACAAATTAGCACAAATGCGTGATTTAGGTATTTCCCTCCCAGCATAACCCCCATAAGCCCTAAGTTCAATCACTTGAATTTAGGGCTGTCAAAACTCTGACTGCTTAATTATTTTACTTAAAGCGTTGTTTTAATTGATTTTAATTTTTGGCATGTTTTGTGCTTTATTCTCTTTAAGAGTTTACTGCATTATCAGAGACAATTATGAAAATTCAAAACAGTGCTTTATTTCAAGAAATGCAATCAATGGCTGCAGAAGCCACACGTAGTAATCAAGTTAATAACTTGCCAACGCAAGTGCAATCAACCTCTACAGCACAGTTTGGTGACATGTTGAGTAATGCCCTTAATACAGTGCATGAACTTCAGCAAGACGCAGGGCAAAAAGTAAAAGCGGTAGAGAATGGCGACAGAAGCGTGTCACTTGCCGAGGCTATGATTGCTTCGCAAAAGTCTTCTGTGGCATTTGAAGCTACGGTACAGGTTCGTAATAAGCTTGTTGAGTCTTATAAAGAAATTATGAACATGCCTGTTTAATTAGGTAGTGGAGAATTATTGTGGCGCAATCTAATCAATCTACAGATCTGGCACTTGCTGATGGCATGATGGAGCAAAGTGAAAACGAAGATCAACAAGAGCAAAAATCAGGCTATTTCAGTGCCCTTGGCGGTGTTGATGTTTTACGTCAAATTACCCTGATTGTTGCATTAGCTATTTGTTTAGCCATTGCTATTTTCGTTATTATTTGGGCTCGTCAGCCAGATATGCGCCCTTTAGGTAAAATGCAAACTGAAGAGTTAATAGAAACACTCGACTTTTTAGATGCACAAAAAATTGACTACCAACTTGATGGCAATGTGGTCTCGGTGGATGAAACTGAATATCAAAATATCAAGTTATTGATGACCCGTGAAGGTTTAGATCAAGGGCCTACATCAGGTAGCGACATTATTATGCAAGACATGGGGTTTGGGGTAAGCCAACGTTTAGAACGTGAGCGCCTTAAACATGGCCGTGAGCAACAACTTGCCCGTACTATAGAAGAGCTAAATAATGTTACTCGCGCCAAAGTATTGTTAGCTATTCCCAAAGAAAATGTATTTGCCCGTAGAGAGAAAAAACCCTCTGCGACTGTTGTACTTACTCTTAAACGCGGTCGCTCTCTAGATGGCGAAGAAGTTGACTCGGTTGTTGATATGATAGCTTCAGCGGTACAAGGGCTTGAGCCTTCGCGCGTTACTGTGACCGATCAAAATGGTCGTTTATTAAATTCAGGCTCGCAAACCTCTTTAGCTGCACGCTCGCGTAAAGAATACGATATAGAACGTAAACGTGAGCAAGAATACCTAGAAAAAATCGACAGTATTTTGATCCCCGTGGTTGGATTAGGTAATTACACCGCACAAGTAGATTTAAGTATGGACTTTAGTGCGGTAGAAGAAACACAAAAACGTTACAACCCAGATTTACCTGCGGTAAGAAGTGAAACGACCTTTGAAGAAAATAATATTGGTGGCCTAGCGGTTGGTATTCCAGGCGCGCTGACTAATCAGCCACCAGTTAACTCAACTATTCCTGAAGATGCGATGGCGGGCGGTGCAGGCACTGCAACCTCACCGAGTAGAACTCACAAAGAAGCCACTCGTAACTATGAACTCGATACCACTATTTCACATAAGCGTCAGCAAACCGGTGTGATCCGCAGAATAAGTGTGTCCGTGGCGGTCGATTACTTACCTACGGTGGGTGAAAATGGTGAAACAACCATGACACCACGCTCGGTAGAAGCTTTGTCAAATATTCGTCGCTTGTTACAAGGTGGCGTAGGCTTTGATATGCAACGTGGCGATGCTCTTGAAGTAGTAACCGTGCCATTCGTTCGTGAAGACTCAGCGCTTGATTTTGAATTGCCTTTATGGGAACAAGACTGGTTTATGAAAATGATGCGCTTAGTATTAGGTGCGCTGGTTATTATTGTACTGATATTAGCTGTTGTTAAACCTATGCTTAAACGCTTAATTTACCCAGATAATACACTTGAAGAATATGATGAAGACTCTCTTAGTTCAGGTGTTGACCTTGGTGACAGCACATTAGATATGCTAAATAATGACTTTGATTCTGCTTCAGTTGGCTTCTCAAGCGATGGTACACTACGCTTACCAGACTTACATGGCGACGAAGACTTATTGAAAGCGGTTCGTGCCCTTGTAGCCAATGAACCAGAACTATCATCACAAGTAGTTAAAGCGTGGTTAACAGAAGATGACTGATCAAGAACAAAAACAACTACCACCGACGTTTGATGTTGATAAGCTCGATGGTGTAGATAAAGCGGCGATATTATTGCTGAGCTTATCTGAAGAAGATGCAGCGCAAATCCTTAAACACTTAGAGCCAAAACAAGTGCAAAAGGTAGGTATGGCTATGGCGGCAATCGATGATTTGTCGCAAGCTAAAATTAGCGCAGTTCATAATTTGTTTATCGAACAAATTCAAAGTTTTAGTACGATAGGTTTTCAGTCTGAAGATTTTATCAAAAAGGCACTTACAGCTGCATTAGGTGAAGATAAAGCCGCCAGCTTAATAGACCAAATTGTTATGGGCTCAGGCGCTAAAGGGCTTGATTCATTAAAATGGATGGACTCAAAGCAGGTAGCTAACATTATTCGTAATGAGCATCCGCAAATTCAAACAATTGTGCTTTCTTATTTAGAGCCGGAACAATCAGCTGAAATTTTAGCGCAATTTCCTGAAAAAGTGCGCCTCGATTTAACCATGCGTATTGCTAATTTAGAAGAAGTACAACCAGCGGCTTTACAAGAATTGAATGAAATTATGGAAAAACAATTTGCTGGTCAAGCAGGCGCACAAGCTGCGAAAATGGGTGGCTTAAAAGCGGCTGCAGATATTATGAACTACCTCGATACCAATGTTGAAGGGCAGTTAATGGATTCTATCCGTGAGCATGACGAAGAAATGTCACAACAAATTCAAGACTTAATGTTTGTTTTCGAAAACTTAATGGATGTAGAAGACAGAGGTATTCAAGCAATTTTACGCGAAGTGCCGCAAGATGTACTGATGAAAGCCATTAAAGGCACTGACGAAGCGCTTAAAGAGAAGATTTTGGGTAACATGTCTAAACGTGCCGCTGAAATGCTTGCTGATGACTTAGAGGCTATGGCACCAGTGCGTATTAGCGAAGTAGAGGCAGCGCAAAAAGAAATACTCTCAACAGCACGTCGTCTGTCAGATTCAGGTGAAATTATGCTTGGTGGTGGCGGTGGTGAGGAGTTCTTGTAATCTATGAGTAACTCTAAGGGTCGCCCGTTACAGGCAGATGAAGCTGATGAGCTATTAAAAAATTGGCCAATTCCTGACGTTGCGCCAGATGAGCGAAGTTTTGGCAATCGCTCTACGGCTTATGGCACACCCTTAGCCGAGCTATACCGTAAAGAAATAGCAAAAGAACAAGTAGAAGAACCGGAAGAACCAGAGCTGCCTTCATTAACTATGGTAGAGCTGGAGCGTATTCGCCAAGATGCCTACGAAGAAGGCCTTAAACAAGGGCACGAACAAGGCTATATAGATGGCTTTGACAAAGGCGTAACCGAGGGTAAAGAGGCGGGTTACAAAGAAGGTGTAGAGCTGGGTAAAACACAAGGCCAAGAAGACGTTAAACCCTTAATTGATGAGCAGTTGACCAGCCTGCGTGGCTTACTAGATAGTTTAAGCGACCCGCTTAAAAAAGTGGACGAGCAAGCAGAAAAACAGCTGGTACAGCTAGCCACTATGCTCAGTGAAGCGATTATTTATCAAGAAGTAAAAACATCACCTGATATTATTTTACATACTTTGAAAAAAAGCATTGATGCACTTAATGCAGAACAAGAAAAAGTTCGAATTCATCTTCATCCAGATGACTTAACGCTGATAAAAGCCAGTTATGGTGAACAAGCTATTGAAGATAATCATTGGCAATTAATTGCAGAACCCACTCTAGAGCGGGGCGGTTGTGAAGTTAAAACAACGTTATCATCTTTAGATATGACCTTGAAAACCCGTGTCAAAGAAACGTTGGATAGCTTTTTGCATAATAGTGGTATCTAACTTTTTTATTGGCGTGTCATGTCTGTGAGCGATACTTCATTAAGCGAACGCTTATCTCAATACCAACGACATATTAAAATTCCAGCGCCTGCAGTCGCGGGAGTTTTAACGCGTGTGGTTGGTTTAACACTGGAAGCCAAAGGTTTGCGCGCTCCGGTAGGCAGCCAATGTAAAATTGAAACAATGAACGGCTTTGTTGACGCTGAAATTGTTGGATTTAACGATCAAACTTTGTATTTAATGCCTAACGACCACATTTCAGGCGTACTTCCTGGTGCGCGAGTTATCCCCCAAGTTAATGACACAGGTTTGCCTGTTGGCATGAGCTTACTTGGTCGAGTGGTAGACGGCTTAGGCAGACCTTTAGATGGCTTAGGTAAAATTAATGCAGAACATACACTCAAATTTGCTCAAAATGCAATAAACCCTCTTGCAAGACGCCCCATTAGTAAGCCTATGGATGTGGGGGTACGTGCTATTAACTCGGTGATTACTGTCGGCCAAGGCCAGCGCATGGGCTTATTTGCAGGCTCTGGTGTGGGTAAATCAGTATTATTAGGCATGATGACCCGAGGCAGTGAAGCCGATGTGATTGTAGTGGGTTTAGTCGGTGAGCGTGGTCGAGAAGTAAAAGAATTTATTGAAGAAATACTGGGTGTTGAAGGGCGTAAACGTTCAGTTGTTGTTGCAGCCCCCGCTGATGCCTCACCATTAATGCGATTAAAAGGCTGCGAAAGTGCGGTAACCATTGCAGAGTATTTTCGAGATCAAGGTTTAAACGTATTGTTATTACTCGACTCGGTGACGCGTTATGCTATGGCACAGCGTGAAATCGCCCTTGCCGTCGGTGAGCCCCCTGCAACAAAAGGTTACCCACCTTCAGTATTTGCTAAATTACCTGCGCTGGTGGAAAGAGCGGGTAATGGCGGGGAAGGGCAAGGCTCTATTACTGCCTTTTTTACCGTACTGAGTGAAGGCGATGACATGCAAGACCCGATTGCTGATGCTGCACGTGCCATACTTGACGGACATATTGTTTTATCTCGTGATTTAGCCGACAGCGGCCATTATCCTGCCATTGACATAGAAAAATCGATTTCTCGAGTTATGCCTCAAGTGGTGTCTGAATCGCACATGCAACAAGCTCGGGTGCTTAAGCAAGTGTATTCAATGTATCAACAGAACAAAGACATGATCACCTTGGGCGCTTATCAAAAAGGCAGTGATCAAATGCTCGATCAGGCAATAAACATGATGCCAAGAGTGAACGCATTTTTACAACAAGGGATGCGTGATGTGATTAGCTATGATGATGGCCTTCAAGGGCTCGCGCAATTATTAGGACAAGCATAATGGCAAAAAATAAACTGCATTTGTTGCTCAGGCTTGAAAACGAAAAAGAAGAAACGTTGCGCATGAGCTACTTGCAAGCTAATCAAAATTTGCAAGTAAATCAGCAAAAGCTGCAGGGCTTAAATGACTTTCGACTTGAATACACGCAGCAACTTCATATTAAGGGGCAGTCGGGTTTATCAAGTGCCGGATTTAGTCAGTATCATGCATTCATTGCTAAGATTGAAGAAGCGATACGTCAACAAGCAAGCACTGTTAACACTGCAAAGCAGGTGGTTAGCCAGCGTAAAACCTTGTGGTTAAAGCAACAAGTAAAAGCGAAAGCGGTTGCTAAGTTAATTGAAAAACAACAGATAAAAGCGGATATGTTGGCCGCTAAAAGTGAGCAAAAAATGCTCGATGAATTTTCCTCTAATCAGTTTTATCAAAGGCATAAAGCACTATAAGGTAGGCATGCTAATTGCTTAGATTCTACAAGAGCAATGATTTTTAGGATTGTGCGGTGGGCTGTTGCCGCTTTTATTAGGTGATTTATGGCGATAAATGATATTTCAATGTTAGCGGTATCTGAGCAAGACTCATACTTAGTTAAAAAAGACAGTGATAAAACAAAGCTAGATAGCAGTAATGATGCTGGCTTTTTTGATCAATTAGCCCTTGCTAACCAAGCTTCTGAAACACACAGTACGCAAGCTAAAGCGCCAAACAAACAATCAGCAGATGAACAATCCGATCTAAAAGAGCAAAGTAGCGAAGAAAAGCCTTTGAGCGGTGAAGATATGCTGGCGCAAATTAATGCGGCACAAGTCATCGATACCTCAGTAAAAAATAACCCCCATGGTGGTGCGCAGTTAATAGACAAAGACGCTGTTAAAATAAACGCTAAGCCTGAAAATAAGCTGGCACCTATTATTACTATGCCAAGTGATGCCGTTATGGATGATGAAATCATTCCACAAACACAAAATGTACAAGGTGCTAATTTAGCAGGAAAAGGCGAAGGTGAGCCGACACTGCTTGACACAAAAGCGCTAGCAGCTGTTAATGCGAGTCAAAAAGGCGATGTTGTTTCAAGCCAATTAGCAACAGATAAGGTGGCCGATAAGCCGACTGATACCACAACCGTAAAATCATCATTAGACTCATCAATTTTGGCGCTGTTATCAAAAGATGATAATGCCATTAAAGCAGATAAATTATTGGCAAATTTAACACCTGCTCAGCAAGGTGAATTAGCCACTGAGCTTAATGCGATGAGCAAGCCAATTAATAAAGATAACCTAGCGGATTTAAAGCAATTACTCAGTAAGTATGTGAGTGAAAGTGAGAAGCCGCAAACACCTCAGCAGGTCATTAATGCACAAATAAGTACGCTAACTACCCCAGAGAAACAGGCATTGCTCAATCAATTGCAGGGATACATTAAAAGCGAGTCTCTATCTACTAAAGAACTGACCTCTTTAAAAGGAGTTATCAGTGATTTAGAAACTGCTATTAACGCAGATACTTTGTTTAGTGCCAAAGATAAGCCATTGTTTGCCAATAATACTTTGACACCAGTTGTTACACCTAAAACACAACAAGGTACTGAATCAGCTAATGTAAAACCTGAGCTAAAATTAGAGAGTTCAAAATCGGTAGCTGATAACCCTGAAGAGCTTGCCAAACAGTTAGACGCGTTACAAAAAGAGAGTATGCGTGCCACTAACGCAGAACAAATGCCACCGCGTGCTGCACAGGTTTTTTCTCAAATCATTAATATATTTGATAAATCGTCGCTTAATACGCTCGCTAAATACGATACTTTAGGCTACGAGCAAGCTATTATTGAAGCGCAAAGTTTACAGGCCGGGCAGTTGCAAAGTACTGCACAAGCTAAACAGGTAAGCATTGATCCTGCTACCTTACAGGCGTTAAATATTATTAAAAGTGATGCTGCAAAAATGCTACAAGAGCGCGTTACCTCAATGTTAAGCATTAATAATAAAGAAGCTGAAATTCGTTTAGATCCACCTGAGATGGGCAGTATGCAAATTCGCATTCGAAGTGACGCGGAACAAGCACAAATAAACTTTGTAGTGCAAAATCAGCAAGCCAAAGAAGCGCTGGAGCAGTCATTACCTAGGCTTAGAGAATTATTAATGCAACAGGGTTTAGAACTAGGTGAAAGCAGTATTTCTTATGGCGATTCATCGGCAGAACAAAACGAGCAACAAGAAGGTCAGGCACAAGGTCAAATGGCTAATAATCGCTCTTCAGATGAGACAAATAGTGAGCAATCAGATATGCAAACAGACAGTTCTGGACAACAAACGTCATCATCAATAGATTACTATGCCTAAGTCCTGCTATTATAATAGTTAAAACAAGCAAATACCTTTGCGAATAAAGGAAATACAATGGCTGAAGATACTAATTTAGAAATAGAAGAAGTCAGTAAAAATAAAAGCAAACTCATTATAATTATAGCTGCTGTATTGGTAATTGTTGGCGGTGTAGCTGGTTACTTTTTACTATCGGGGGATGATGAGGCCTTAGAAACTCTAACAGATGATAGTGCCAGTGGTGAATTAGCTGCTGCATCATCAAGCTCTTCAGCAACAATAGGCACAGCCTTATATATTTCAATGCCAAGACCTTTTGTATTTAATGTCCCTGGGGCAAGTCGCGATAGAATTGTGCAAATTAAAGTGCAATTACTGGTGCGCGGGGATGGCAATGAAGAAATAGCTAAAAAGCATATTCCTCTTATAGAAGGTACGTTGTTAAATGTATTTTCTATGACCACAGCTGATGAGTTAAGTAGCAGTGTTGGTAAGGAAACACTGCGCTTTACTGCGCTTGATAAAGTGCAAGCAGCTATGATGGATGTGGAAGGAAGTAAAGTAATTGAGCGGGTACTGTTTACCGGCTTTGTAATGCAATAAGGGGTCAGTGTGAGCGATTTATTATCCCAAGACGAAATTGATGCGCTATTACACGGTGTTGATGAGGTCGAAGAGGAAGATATACACGACGGTGACGAAGGTGATGGAAGTACACTTCAATATGACTTCTCTTCGCAAGATCGTATCGTACGTGGTCGCATGCCGACACTTGAAATTGTTAATGAGCGATTTGCGCGTCATATGCGAATTAGCTTATTTAACATGATGCGCCGCACCGCAGAGGTGTCAATTAACGGCGTGCAAATGATCAAGTTTGGTGAGTATATTCACACCTTATTTGTACCAACTAGTTTGAACATGGTGCGTTTTCGTCCACTAAAAGGCACCGGCCTAATTACTATGGAGGCGCGCTTAGTTTTTATATTGGTAGACAACTTCTTTGGTGGCGATGGCCGCTATCATGCCAAAATTGAAGGGCGTGAATTTACCCCAACAGAACGCCGAATCGTGCAAATGCTACTAAAAATAATCTTTGAAGATTACAAAGAGGCATGGGCACCTGTGATGGATGTGTCGTTCGAGTATCTTGATTCTGAGGTGAACCCCGCCATGGCTAACATTGTTAGTCCAACCGAAGTGGTGGTTATAAGCTCTTTTCACATTGAACTTGATGGCGGTGGTGGTGACTTTCATATTGCGCTGCCGTATTCAATGCTCGAACCTATTCGAGAGCTACTGGATGCAGGTGTTCAGTCTGATACTGAAGATACTGATTTACGCTGGAGTAAGGCGCTTCGTGACGAAATAATGGATGTAGAAGTCGACTTATCGACTCAGCTACTTGAAGTTGATTTAAGCTTAAAACAAATTATGGAGCTTAAGGCTGGGGATATTATTCCTGTTGAAATGCCAGAGCATATTACTGTGTTTGTGGAAGAGTTACCTACATTTAGAGCTAAAATGGGTCGTTCACGCGATAACGTTGCGCTACAAATAAGTGAAAAAATTAAACGCCCTGATTCAGTTAAATCTGAGCTGCATGTCTTTACCAAAGGCGGCAAAAAAATTGATTCAGATGCAGAATTAGCAGAACTAGAAGATGATTTACACCTTTCAAACGGTGTAGACTTAGACTGGTAATTGATTAAAAGGTTAAAAGTATGAGCGATGATCAAGATACAATGGACGAATGGGCAGCAGCACTTGCTGAGGCTGAGGGAACTGATGATAGTGCAGAGGTTAAAGTAACCGAACTTGATGAGCTGGATGATTCAAAACATGAGCTCAGCGGTGAAGAAAAACGTAAACTCGACACTATTTTAGATATTCCCGTTACTATTTCGATGGAAGTAGGGCGTTCTAAAATTAATATTCGTAATTTACTACAACTTAACCAAGGCTCAGTTGTTGAGCTTGATAGGGTTGCTGGTGAGCCGCTTGATGTATTAGTTAATGGTACATTGATAGCACATGGTGAAGTGGTTGTGGTGAACGATAAGTTTGGTATTCGCTTAACAGATGTAATTAGTCAGGTTGAACGGATCAAAAAATTACGATGATAGCATTACTTGGTTTAAGCAATTCAGTGTTTGCAGCTACCGATGCTGCAACACCCACCACAGACATTATTTCAATGGTGATGTCGTTAGCTGTGGTAGTGGTGTTAATTTTAGTGTTGGCTTTTTTTGTTAAAAAGCTCAATCCAAATTTAACCAACAACGATGAGTTTAAAGTGATCCGTAGTCTTCCTCTAGGATCACGCGAGCGATTAATGGTTGTTGAAATAGATAACGCTCAGCACCTATTAGGGGTGACCCCGCACAGCATTAATTATTTACATAAGCTAGAAACTCCTTTAACGGAAAAAGAGTTACCAGAATTAGCGAAGCGTTTTGGCAAAATGTTGAATCCGCAACTTAATCAAAATAAAAAGAATTAATATTATGACTAAATGGCTGCTTATCATTCTTGCCATCGTGTTCATTCCTGGTGTTAATGCAGAGGGAATTGATGCGCTAACCATAACCACTAATGCTGACGGCACACAAGATTACTCAGTGACGCTTCAAGTATTAGCGATCATGACGGCAATGAGCTTTATTCCAGCGGCCATTATCATGATGACCTCGTTCACTCGAATTATTGTTGTATTGGCTATTTTGCGCCAAGCGATTGGCTTACAGCAAACCCCTTCGAATCAAGTTTTATTAGGTATGTCGCTGTTTTTAAGTATTTTTATTATGGCGCCTATTTATGAGCAAATAAACGAACGTGCAATCGAACCGTACTTAAGTGAGCAGGTAACATCACTAGAGGCACTCGATTTAGCCAAAGAGCCAATGAAAGCCTTTATGCTTTCTCAAGTACGACTAAAAGATTTAGAAACCTTTGCAAAAATAGCTGGGTACGATCAGCTTGATTCACCTGAAGCAACGCCAATGATTGTTCTTATTCCGGCGTTTGTAACCAGTGAGCTACAAACGGCCTTTATTATTGGGTTTATGTTCTTCATTCCCTTTTTGATTGTCGATTTGGTGGTTGCATCGGTGTTGATGGCCATGGGTATGATGATGCTATCCCCCATGATTGTATCGCTACCGTTTAAGATTATGTTGTTTGTATTGGTTGATGGTTGGAGCTTGGTGATGGGTACGCTCGCTAAAAGCTTTGGTTTAGGCACATAGCAGTGCTTTATAAATTGAACCAATCACACTAGGAGTCGCCCATGGAACCTGAAGTATTTGTTGATATTTTAAGTGGAGCCCTGTTTTTAGTGATTAAGCTGGTGTCTGCTATTGTGGTCCCTGGTTTAATTATTGGTTTAGTAGTGGCAGTATTTCAGGCGGCAACCTCAATTAACGAACAAACACTGAGCTTTTTACCGCGTTTATTAATTACCATTGGTGCATTAATTGTGGGTGGACATTGGTTTACTCAAGAGCTGATGGACTTTTTTAATCGCTTAGTACTTCTTATACCCGAAATAGCAGGTTAACGATGGAGTTTCCATTTTCCGTTGTTATTCAATGGCTAAGTGATTTTTTACTGCCTTTGGTCCGCATAAGCTCAATGATCATGATCATGGCGGGTATTGGCGCCAAAAATGTACCCTCTCGAATTAAAATGGGCTTAGCTGTGGTAGTCACATTTTTAGTAGTGCCTGTTTTACCTCCTGCTACGTTTACTAATTTATTTTCTTTTGAAATGATTTTAGTGGTACTACAACAAATGCTGATTGGTGTCGCGATTGGTTTTGCATCTACACTATTGCTCAATACGTTTGTATTAGCAGGGCAAATTCTTGCTATGCAAACCGGTTTAGGTTTTGCGTCTGTTGTTGACCCCTCAAATGGAATGAGTGTGCCTGCTGTAGGGCAGTTCTACCTCATTTTAGCTACCTTGTTATTTTTTGTATTTAATGGCCACTTAATGATGATTCAAATGGTGGTGCATAGTTTTCAGGTATTGCCAATTGATGGTAATTGGTGGGCGGTTGATCATTACTGGGACATAGTGACATGGGGTGGTTGGATGTTTACCACTGCATTAGTGCTGTCATTAGCACCATTAACCGCCATGCTGGTTATTAATATGGCATTTGGTATTATGACCCGTGCTGCACCGCAGTTAAATATTTTCTCGATAGGCTTCCCGTTTACCTTAGTGGCAGGGCTCGTTATTATTTGGGCAACGCTCGGTAACTTTGTCACTCAGTTTGAGTTCCAATGGCTAAAAATGGTTGAGCTGATGTGTACTCTAATTGGTTGTTCCCCTTAGGAGAGCGTAATGGCTGAAGATTCCGGACAAGAAAAAACCGAAGAACCCACCCCAAAAAAAGTTGATGATGCTAAAAAGAAAGGCCAAATAGCGCGTTCTAAAGAGTTAGGTACCATGTTTGTGCTTATTTTTTCTGCTATTTCCTTATTAATGTATGGGCCTGAAATTGGCAAAGGCTTGTACCGCATTATGGGAAGAATGCTGAGTCTTAACCGCAATGAAACCTACGACACCACCAAAATGTTTGCCGTATGGGGAGAGGTGGCCGACGTACTGTTATTTCCTATGTCGATGTTTGTACTCATTATTGTATTGGCTGCATTTATCGGTAATACCATGCTTGGCGGCTTTAATTTTAGTTGGCAAGCAGCTGCGCCCAAAGCCAGTAAAATGTCGCCAATGAAAGGCTTTACCCGCATGTTTGGTCCACAAGCGGCTATAGAATTGCTTAAGTCATTATTAAAGTTTGGCTTGGTGGCCGCATTTGCTATTTTTTTAATTAATACGTTTTTTGATGAAATCTTACATTTAAGTATAGAAAGTGCGCCTGGCAATATTGTTCATGCTTTGGAAATTTTAGCGTGGATGTTTTTAGCCATGTCTTGCACCTTAATTATTATTGCTGCTATTGATGCGCCTTTTCAAAGTTATAGCCATAACAAACAGCTTAAAATGACTATGCAAGAGGTAAAAGACGAATATAAAAACTCAGAAGGTGATCCGCAGATTAAAGCGCGCATAAGGCAAACCCAACGTCAAATGTCGCAAAAGAGAATGATGCAGGATGTGCCAGACGCCGATGTTATTGTTACCAACCCTACTCACTATTCCGTAGCTTTAAAATACGATACAGAGCGAGCAGGCGCGCCTATTGTATTAGCCAAAGGTGTGGATGAGCTCGCCATGCAAATTCGTAAAATTGCATTGGGTAATGAAGTGCCTATTGTTGAGTCTCCAACTTTAACCCGAGCGCTTTATCATACTGCAGAAGTGGGTGAGCAAATCCCCGATCAGCTATTTACTGCGGTTGCTCAAGTGCTTGCTTATGTGTTTCAGCTTAAACGGTTTAAAAAAGGCCGTGGAAAACGCCCTGTTGCCCTTAATAAAAAGCTGCCTATCCCCGATGAATTTAAGTATTAACTGCTAACCAACTAACTTGGAATAGTTATTGCAATTTCAGCGTAGTGTCAATTTTTTGAAATTGTAGAGTTATGGAATTTAAAGCGGTATTACAACAACTTAATAAAGATAAAAAAGAATATGCGAAGGGCGTTGGTACACCGCTTTTGGTGTTGGCTGCGCTGGGTATGGTTATTTTACCACTGCCTCCATTCCTGCTTGATATATTATTTTCGTTTAATATCGCGCTTGCGTTAGTTGTATTACTGGTCACTGTATACACCATGAAACCGCTTGAGTTTGGTATGTTCCCAGCCGTGCTGTTAATTGCAACCATAATGCGCTTAGCACTCAATGTGGCCAGTACCCGGGTGGTACTGCTTGAGGGTCATAACGGTGGGGATGCTGCTGGTAAAGTCATTGAAGCATTTGGTTCAGTGGTAATCGGTGGTAACTACGCCGTGGGCTTGGTGGTGTTTTTAATTCTGATCATCATTAACTTTGTGGTAATCACCAAAGGTGCTGGTCGTATTTCAGAAGTATCAGCGCGTTTTACTCTAGATGCTATGCCAGGTAAGCAAATGGCCATAGATGCAGATATGAATGCCGGTTTTATCAGTGCCGAGCAAGCCAGAGAACGTCGTGAGGAAGTAACTCGTGAAGCTGACTTTTATGGTTCTATGGATGGTGCTAGTAAATTTGTAAAAGGCGATGCTATTGCTGGCATAGTCATTTTAGTGATCAATATTGTGGGTGGCTTATTTGTTGGCATGATCCAACATGATTTAAGTTTTTCACGCGCTATGGAAGTGTACACACTATTGACCATTGGTGATGGCTTAGTCGCGCAATTACCTTCATTACTACTTTCAATTGGTACTGCAATTGTTGTAACCCGTCAAAATGAATCGCACAACATGGGCGATCAGTTTAAGAAGCAATTAGGTAACGAAAAATCGTTATTTATTGCCTCAGGTATCCTTATTACTATGGGCTTAGTCCCAGGTATGCCACACCTTGCATTTTTAAGCTTAGGGGCGCTTTTAGGTTACCTTGCATACTATACTCAGCAAAATAAACTGAAATTAGCCGCTGCAGAAGCAGAAGAAGCCGAAAATGCGGCCTCAGGTACCGGAATTGCGGCTAAACAAGAGCAAAAAGAACTGGGTTGGGATGATGTTCAACAAGTTGATGTTATTGGTCTAGAAGTCGGTTACCGACTCATTCCTCTCGTTGACCAATCACAAGGTGGCGAGCTGTTAAACCGTATTAAAGGAGTGCGTAAAAAACTATCTCAAGAGCTGGGCTTTTTAGTGCCGCCGGTGCATATACGCGATAATCTAGAACTCGACCCAAATGCATACCGCATAACCATGATGGGTGTATCAAGTGGTGAGGGTGAGCTTAAACATGGTGATGAATTAGCGATTAACCCAGGCCAAGTATTTGGCCCGCTAAAAGGAATTGAAACTAAAGATCCTGCGTTTGGTTTAGATGCGGTTTGGATAAAACCCGATCAAAAAGATGAAGCACAGTCTTTAGGTTACACGGTGGTTGATTCGGCGACCGTGGTGGCAACCCATATTAGCCAGTTACTCACCAATAGCGCCGCATTATTACTCGGACATGAAGAAGTACAGAACTTATTAGATATGTTAGGTAAGAGTCACCCTCGCTTAGTTGAAGGACTTGTACCTGAGGTATTACCGCTGACCACCATCGTTAAAGTACTACAAAATTTATTAAACGAAGGGGTGGCAATACGAGATATGCGTTCAATTGTTCAAACCCTTGTTGAGTATGGCCCTCGTAGCCAAGACCCAGATGTATTAACGGCTGCAGTGCGAATATCACTGCGTAGATTAATCGTCCAAGATGCCGTTGGTATGTCTTCTGAAATCCCTGTCATAACCTTGGCGCCTGAGTTGGAACAGATGTTGCATCAGTCACTTCAAAATGCAGGTGATGAAGGTGCCGGAATAGAACCAGGGCTTGCTGATAGACTTCAAACATCATTGAATGAAGCGCATCAAAATCAAGAAATGGCCGGTGAACCTTCAATATTGCTAACGTCAGGAATGTTACGCACTGTGTTATCTCGATTTGTTAAATACACCATTCCAGGATTGCGAGTGATGTCTTATCAAGAGATACCAGATGAAAGACAGATCAAGATTGTCAGCTCTGTAGGCCAACAATAAGATTTTAAAGGGGTTTGAATTATGAAAATTAAACGTTTTTTTGCTAAAGACATGCGCACTGCACTAAAAGAAGTAAAAGAAGAGTTGGGTGTTGATGCGGTTATTATGTCAAATAAAAAACTAGCTAATGGCGTTGAAATTGTTGCTGCAGTTGATTACGACAAAGCAGCGACAAAAGCGCCAGAGCAGCCTCAAAGCCAACCTGCTGCAAGAGCTTCATTTGCACATACTGAGCAAAGTTCACATAATTTTGTTAAACCAGAACCGCAACGCGCTCAACCTAAGCCACAGGCAAAGGTTGCAGATAGCTTACAAGCTTTACTAGAGCGTCAGTCTCCACGTCCTCGTTCAGCAGAGCTTGCTTCAATGTTTTCACACTCTGGCATTGACACTTCTGGTCACTATCAAGAACAAGAGCCTGTGCAATCACGACCTAAAAATATGTTTGAACGTGAACAAAGCGCGCCAGTGCGCCCTCGCCCCCAAGCCGATAGCTTAGGTTTCGACGACTTAGACAGTGGCTTTGACGATTTAGATTCACCTAGCGCACCGCGTCAGCAAACAATGCATAAAGAATCCAGTGACATCAGCACAATGCGTGAAGAAATGAACGCAATTCGTCAACTATTAGAGCACCAAGTATCAGGTTTAATGCAGCAAGATATGGCACGTCGCGACCCGACCCGTGCATGTATGATTGACCGCTTAGTCGGTATGGGGATAGAAAAAAATGTTGCTGAGCAAATGGCATGTTTTGTACCAGACGATGTGTCTCGCCAACAAGGCTGGAAAGCTTTATTGAACATGGTTGAAGATCAAATGCAAACCACGAACAACGAAATACTTCGCCAAGGCGGTGTTTTTGCGTTAGTCGGACCTACTGGCGTGGGTAAAACCACCACAGTTGCAAAACTGGCAGCATTGGGTGCACAAAAATACGGTGCCGATAAAGTAGCGCTTATTACTACCGATACCTACCGTATTGGTGCTTATGAGCAGCTAGCAACGTATGGTCGTATTATAGGTTGTGGCGTTAAACAAGTTAAAGATGCAAATGAATTAGCAGAAGTTTTATACCATTTACGAAATAAACGTCTAGTCTTAATTGATACAGCAGGAATGAGTCAACGTGATTTACGCTTAACCGAGCAGTTAAACACCTTGATGCGTAATCAGCGTGTTGATATACGTAGTTATTTAGTATTAAGTGCGACGGCGCAAATTAATGTATTACAAGAAACAGTAAGGCACTTTAAAAAAGTACAGCTAAGCGGATGTATTTTTACTAAACTTGATGAGTCATTGAGTTTAGGTGAGATTATTAGTATTGCGATTCAAAATCGTCTCCCAATAGGGTATCTTACTAACGGTCAGCGAGTACCAGAAGATATTAGAGTGGCAAATGCCGAAAAACTAGTAAAAAAAGCTGAGCAATTGTATTTAAAAAGAATAAAAGCACAACAATCACGACACCAATCAGTGGCGTCGAGCACAGTAGAGATGTATGATTAACACAGTTTTAGATCAAGCAAGCGGCCTTCGCAAAATGAGCAAGAATAATAATAACGGCGTAAAAGTTATCGCTGTCACCGGCGGCAAAGGTGGAGTAGGTAAAACAAACGTATCCCTTAATACGGCAATCGCGCTAGGCCAACAAGGCAAACGTGTGCTGGTTTTAGATGCTGATTTAGGGTTAGCTAATTGTGATGTTATGCTTGGACTGCGTGTAGAGCGCAATTTATCTCATGTTTTATCAGGTGAGTGTGAACTTGAAGATATTTTAGTTGAAGGCCCTGCAGGTATAAAAATAGTACCTGCAACATCGGGTTCGCAAAGTATGGTTGAGTTATCACCCTCAGAGCACGCTGGACTTATTCGTGCATTTAGTGAACTTAACACTGATTTTGATATTTTAATTGTTGATACCGCTGCGGGTATTTCTGACATGGTATTGAGCTTTTCTCGTGCCGCACAGGATGTGGTTGTGGTGGTATGTGATGAGCCAACATCAATTACCGATGCCTATGCGCTCATTAAAGTACTGAGCCGTGAGCACGGCGTATACAAATTTAAAATTGTTGCCAACATGGTGCGTAGCTTACGTGAAGGGCAGGAATTATTTGCTAAACTTTCAAAAGTAACCGACCGATTTTTAGATATATCAATGGAGCTGGTTGCAACAGTTCCTTATGATGAGAATATGCGCAAATCAACGCGTCGCCAAAAAGTAATTGTTGAGGTTTTTCCTGGGTCGCCTGCTGCAATTGCTTTTAAAACACTGGCGACAAAAATTGCTAAGTGGCCAACACCTAGTCAAGCCTCGGGTCATTTAGAGTTTTTCATTGAGAAACTAGTTAGTAACTAACAATGACAATACCGGTGAATAGAGCTATGGGATATCAGTCAACACAAAATTTAAATATGATTGTTGAAAAGCATGCCTCATTAGTCAAAAAAGTGGCGTGCCATTTAATTGCTCGTTTACCGGCCAGTGTGCAGCTAGATGATTTAATTCAATCGGGTATGATTGGTTTAATTGAAGCTTCAAAAAACTTTGATGCAAGCAAAGGCGCAAGCTTTGAAACCTTTGCCGGTATTCGTATTCGTGGTGCGATGATAGACGAAATGCGCCGAGGCGATTGGGTTCCACGTTCAGTTCACAGAAAAAGCCGTTTGGTTGCAGAGACTATTGTTGCGCTTGAGAACAGTTTAAACCGTGAACCTAAAGATAGTGAAGTTGCTGAAAAACTTGAAATTTCGCTAAATGAGTACCATCATATTTTAAACGATGTAAATGTAAGCAAAGTGTTAGGCATTGAAGACCTTGGTATAGATGATGATGTGATTACACCTCATGGCCAAGATTTAGCACTAGACAAACCGTTCAATAATGTTAAAAATGAACGGTTTAATGAGTCTTTACTCAGTGCAATAAAGTCGTTACCTGAAAAAGATGCAATGGTGCTTTCTTTGTACTACAACGATGAGATGAATTTAAAAGAAATTGGGCATATACTCGATGTAAGTGAATCGCGTGTAAGTCAGATACATGGTCAGGCGATGATTAAGCTTAAAGCAAAAATCAATGACTGGATAAACTAGAAGTAAGTAAATAAAGGTTCAGGCCTCACTGGAGGATGTTTTGGATAAAAACATTAAAATTCTTGTTGTTGATGATTTCTCAACAATGAGACGTATTATTAAAAACCTGTTGCGCGATTTAGGTTTTACCAATGTTCAAGAAGCAGATGACGGCTCAACTGCTTTGCCTATGTTGCAAAATCAAGCGTTTGATTTTGTTGTAACAGATTGGAATATGCCAGGCATGCAAGGTATTGATCTTTTAAGGGCAATTCGAGCTGATGAAAAATTAAAGCATATTCCTGTTTTAATGGTTACAGCAGAAGCTAAAAAAGAACAAATAATTGCTGCGGCCCAAGCAGGTGTTAATGGCTATATTGTTAAACCATTTACTGCAGGTACATTGAAAACTAAATTAGAAAAAGTGTTCGAACGCTTAGGTTAATGAGAGGGAGAGGCTTATGTCAGCACCTGCTGCGCCTCAGATTACTTTAGAACAAGCTCGCCAGTTAGTGGTTTTTTTAGAAAATGGTGAGCAAGATAAAGCGAATCAGTTAATTTTAGAAACAGCTTCACAAGAGCAATCACAGTTATTTGCTGAGGTGGGTAAGTTAACGCGTCAACTGCACGAAGCTTTAAAAAGCTTTGAATTAGATACGCGATTAACAGACATTACCACTGATGCCATCCCTGATGCTAAAAAACGCCTCAACTATGTTATGGAAATGACAGAAAACGCAGCCAACAAAACGATGGATGCGGTTGAAGCAAGCTTACCTTTAGCGCAAGAAATTGCTGACGAAATAGCTGATATCAAGCCAACATGGGATCGGTTAATGAACCGTGAAATTGAGCTTGGTGAGTTTAAGTCACTTTGCCATAGCATTGATAAGTTTATGAACAGCTCTCATCATAAAACGGATGAGTTACAAATGTTGATGACCAATGTATTGATGGCTCAAGACTATCAAGATTTAACTGGTCAGGTTATTCGTCGTGTTATTGAACTTGTGCGTGAAGTTGAAGAGAGCTTAATCCACTTGTTAACTGCATTTGCGGCGCAAGGTGAGGTTGAGCAAGTACAACCAACTGAACAACCAGAAGAAACAGAAGATTCCATTGTTGCACAAACACTAGCAGGTCCAGAAGGGCCTATTATTGATAAAGAATCGCGTAATGATGTTGTATCTGATCAAGATGAAGTTGATGATCTATTATCAAGTTTGGGCTTCTAATAGGAGAGTACTGCATGAGCTTTGAAGTCGATGAAGATATTTTACAAGACTTTTTAGTAGAGGCCGGAGAAATCCTTGAGCTTTTATCTGAACAGTTAGTAGAACTGGAAAACAACCCAGATGATACTGAACTACTAAACGCAATATTCCGTGGCTTCCATACCGTTAAGGGAGGTGCCGGATTTTTGGCAATGACAGAGCTTGTTGATGCATGTCATGGTGCTGAAAACGTGTTTGATTTATTGCGCCAAGGTGTAAGAACAGTTAACTCTGAATTAATGGATGTGATTTTACAAGCACTTGATACCATTAATGAAATGTTTGCCACAATTAAAAATCGTGACCAGCCAGAGCCTGCAGATCCAGAGTTACTTGCAGTACTTCACAAGCTTGGACAACCACCAACGGCTGAAGAACTCGCCGGCGATTCTGCAGTTGAAGACATAGCTCCTGTTGAAACTCCCTCGGTAGAACCTGAACCTGTAGTTGAGCAGCCAAGCAATGATGCGGAAGAAGATCCGTTTGCTTTTGATGAATTATTTAGCGGCCCAGATACTAGTAGTACAGATTCTCAGATTGATGAGATCACTGAAGATGAATTTGAAAGTCTACTTGATGAACTTCATGGAAAAGGGCAAGCCCCGCAAGAAAAACAATCCTCATCAAGCGACAGTGATGTCAGTGGCGATATTACAGATGATGAATTTGATAGCTTATTAGATGAGCTTCATGGTGTCGGTAGTTTTGGTGAAGTAACTCAAAACGCCCCAAGCACACCACAGCAAGCACCATCAGCTCCTACAGCCTCGCAAAATAATGATTCAAGCGCGAGCGATGATGAAATAAGTGATGATGAGTTTGAAGCTCTGCTAGATGAGTTACACGGCAAAGGTGCACCTAAGTCGATAGAAACACCGGCTCCTGAAAGTAAATCTGAACCCGTAGCCGCTAACAAACCAGCGCCTGTTGCTGCAGCAAAACCACAGCCCAAGCCAGAGCCAGCCAAGCCGGTACCGGCTGCACAGCCTGCAAAAGCAGCTCCCGCTAAAAAAGCAGCGCCACCACCGGCAGAAACAACAGTACGTGTTGATACCAAACGCCTAGATCAAATAATGAACATGGTAGGTGAACTGGTACTTGTGCGAAATCGTTTAGTAAGTCTAGCGACTAACTCTGATAGCGAGGCCATGGGTAAAGCAATCTCTAACTTAGATGTAGTGACTGCTGATATCCAAGGTGCAGTAATGCAAACACGAATGCAGCCGATTAAAAAAGTATTTGGCCGTTTTCCTCGTGTTGTACGTGACTTAGCACGAACACTTAAAAAAGATATTAATTTATTACTTGTCGGTGAAGACACCGATTTAGATAAAAATTTAGTGGAAGCATTGGCCGATCCATTGGTGCATTTGGTTCGCAACTCGGTCGACCATGGTATTGAAATGCCCGATATTCGTGAAGCAGCGGGTAAACCTAGAACAGGTACGGTGACTTTATCAGCTTCGCAACAGGGTGATCATATTCTACTTACCATCCAAGATGATGGTGCCGGTATGGATGCTGAAAAGCTTAAAAAGATTGCGATTAGTAAAGGGGTGCTTGATCACGACCAAGCGAGTCGTCTTTCTGATACTGAAGCTTATAACCTTATTTTTGCACCTGGGTTTTCAACCAAAGAAGAAATCTCAGATATTTCTGGCCGTGGTGTTGGTATGGATGTGGTTAAAACAAAAATCACTCAGCTCAATGGCTCGGTTAACATAAAATCAGAAATGGGCGTAGGGACTATTTTAGAAATCAAAGTTCCACTAACACTTGCGATATTGCCTACCTTAATGGTGGTGGTGGGAGAGCAAACCTTTGCGTTGCCGCTGGCGGGTGTAAGTGAAATATTCCACTTAGATTTAACAAAAACCAATGTGGTTGATGGTCAGCTTACTATAATTGTTCGTAAAAAATCGATTCCGTTATTCTACCTTGAACATTGGCTCATAAAAGGGGCCGATAGAGGTCAGCGAAAAGCACAAGGGCATGTCGTTATTGTGCAAATAGGGACTCAAAAAGTAGGGTTCGTTGTTGATTCACTAATAGGTCAAGAAGAAGTGGTGATCAAGCCTTTAGACGCATTACTTCAAGGTACGCCTGGTATGGCAGGTGCAACAATCACCTCTGATGGTGGCATTGCACTGATATTAGATGTGCCAAGTATGTTAAAGCATTACGCTGGATAATTAAAAGTAGGCATATATTTTATGCCTACCTATTCATTGAATAAGAGAGCGAAATGGCTGTTAAAGTTTTAGTAGTTGATGATTCAAGCTTTTTTCGCCGCAGAGTGAGTGAAATTCTTGAACAAGACAGCGGCATTGAGGTAATAGGCTTTGCTGTAAATGGCCGAGAGGCCGTCGAAAAAACAGCTCAGTTACGTCCTGATGTTATCACCATGGATGTTGAAATGCCGGTGCTGGATGGTATTAGTGCTGTGAAAGAGATCATGGCGAGTAATCCAACACCTATTTTAATGTTTTCATCGTTAACACGAGCAGGGGCATCTGCCACTTTGGATGCGCTTGATGCTGGGGCGATGGACTTTTTACCTAAAAAGTTTGAAGATATTGCTCGCAATAACGATGATGCAATTAAGTTATTGCAAAATAAGGTTAAGGAAATAGGCCGCCAGCGTATTGGAAGAATTACGAGAACGGCCCCATCTCCAAGTATTAGTAAACCAGCGTCAAACAGTTCTGAACGCTTTTCTAACCTTGCTAAAAAGCCGATAGTTCAACCTGATCGTAGCTTTAATAATGCGAGTCCTGCACCTACTAACAGCAGTGCCTCAGCGCGTGCCAGTGGTAAGCAGTATCAGTTAGTTGCTATTGGTACATCCACAGGTGGGCCAGTTGCACTGCAAACTATTTTGACGCAATTACCTGCTAATTTTCCACACCCTATTTTACTCATACAGCATATGCCTGCTGCATTTACCCCGGCCTTTGCTACTCGCTTAGATGGCTTGTGTAAGATTAAGGTAAAAGAAGCGCAGCAAGGCGATAGATTACAACCTGGGTGCGCTTATTTAGCGCCAGGTGGCCAGCAAATGATGGTAGAAGGACGTGGCTCTAATAGAACCCTTCGTGTGTTTGAAGATAAAAATGAACGAGTAAACTATAAACCAAGTGTTGATATTACCTTTGCCAGTGCGGCCAAAGCGTATCAAGGTGATGTGCTTGCCATTATTTTGACAGGCATGGGTGCAGATGGTCGTGATGGTGCTCGCATGCTTAAGCAAACTGGCGCTACAATTTGGGCTCAGGATGAAAAAAGCTGTGTTGTCTATGGTATGCCTCAGGCGATAGCCAGTGCAGGTTTAGCGAGCGAAAGCATTAGCCTTCATGATGTGGCTGCACGTTTAAAAAGAGAGGTTGGCTGTGGATAAGCTTTCTGTTTTAGGATTACTGGTTGCATTAGGTGCTATTGCAATCGGTTATTCTTTAGAGGGAGGTGTGGTATCTGCGCTGTTTAATGGGCCTGCACTAATTATTGTATTAGGCGGTACATTAGGTGCGGTGATGCTACAAACATCAGCCAATACATTTAAAAAAATGCTTAGTATTACTCATTGGGTTTTTGTTACCGACGACCATGATATTGAAGATGCTATTGAGCAAGTAAAACGCTGGTCGCATAAAGCCCGTCAAGAAGGGTATTTAGCATTAGAAAACGAAGCACTTGTGCATTCAGATCCCTATGCCGCCAAAGGACTGAGTTTATTAGTTGATGGCTGTTCAGAGCAAAAACTACGCGATACCCTCGAGATTGACTTATTACTTGAGCGAGAACGATTACTTGATGCTAGCCGGGTATATGAAGCAATGGGTGGGTATAGCCCAACTATTGGTATTTTAGGTGCGGTACTTGGGCTTATTCAAGCCATGTCATTTATTAACGATCCTGAGCAGTTAGGAACGGGTATTGCCACCGCGTTCATTGCAACTATATATGGTGTTGGTTTGGCTAATTTATTATTTTTACCTATGGCCAATAAGCTAAAGCAACGGGTTGAACAAAAGATGCTTTATCACGAAATGTTAGCGGAAGGTGTAATTGCTATTAGCCAAGGTGAGAGCCCTATTAATATTGAACTAAAGCTTGAAGCCTACCGCGTTGAACGTCCAATTTTACAGGCCCATTAGCGCCTATGTTACGCCGTCGCTTACGTAATCACCAATTAAAGAGCCAACATACTGAGCGTTGGTTAGTTTCTTATGCGGATTATATGACCATAATGTTTGCATTTTTTGTTGTATTGTATGCAATTGCGATAAACAAAGAAGACAACATCAAGGTTTTATCTGATTCTCTTGAGCATGTTTTTGATAAGTCTGCAAAACAATATTCTAAGCAGGGTAACGGGGTAAATGGTGATGCTTTATTGCTTGAAAGGGTTACCCCTGAGGCTGAAATTCTCTATGGCGAAAGTATTCAAGAGCTAGAGCAAGGCCCAATGTTACTCGATGGTCAAAGTGACAATAGCAATATTAGTCAACGCCACTTAGGTAAGCCGCTGGATAGTTTATTGGCTAAATTACAATCGTCGCTGATTGATGAGATACGCAGTGGCGAGGCTAGCTTAGAACTAAGCCAAGACTGGTTGGTTATTGAGCTCAATTCCGGATTGTTGTTTGCCAGTGGTAGTGCTGTTGCACATAACAAGGCCAAAGAGATTGTAAAAAAAATTGAAGCAATCATCGCATCAGTCGATAACTATATAAGAGTACGCGGGTATACAGATAACGAAACCATACGAAATGAAATATTTCGTTCTAATTGGGAGTTATCAGTGGCGCGTGCAACCTCAATATTAGTTGAGCTAGAGCGTTTGGGCATTGAATCCGCGCGCATGGCCATTGAGGGATATGGTCAATACTCGCCCTTTGCCGATAATGATACCGAAGCTGGGCGTGCTGAAAACCGTAAAGTCGTGATTGCACTTTCTAAATATGGTTTAGCACCAGAGCCCTCTGATGAACAAACGAAATCATCAATTTCAGTATCAGAGCAAAGTCAGCCAGAAATTGAGCTACCTGCCCAAGACGATACAATAAAAATAATCCGTTTAGAGCATGGTGGCATCCGTGTTACCACGCGCAACGAACAGTAATTAGGATGTAATGTGAAAGTTTGGACAGTAGCCAATCAAAAAGGGGGAGTAGGCAAAACCACTACAGCGGTTAGCCTTGCAGGGATCCTTGCGCTTCAAGGCAAGCGCGTGTTATTGATTGATACAGATCCTCATGCTTCACTAACCTATTACTTTGGTATTGATTCAGAAGATTTAGAGGTCAGTGTTTACGATATTTTTACTCGCGGCTCGAGTATGAAAAGTGAAGAAATACTGCAAGCATTATGCCCCTCAACAATTGAAAACCTTGATATTTTACCTGCAACTATGGCGATCGCGACACTTGACCGTAGCATGGGTAATAAAACGGGAATGGGCCTGATTTTAAAAAAAACACTGGCTAAAATTAGCGAGTATTACGATTACGCAATTTTAGATTGCCCACCTGTTTTAGGTGTGCTGATGGTCAATGCGCTTGCCGCCTGTGAAAGAGTGTTAGTGCCGGTGCAAACTGAGTTCTTGGCGCTTAAAGGGCTCGATAGAATGATGCGTACTATGGAGTTAATGCAAACCTCTCAAGCGAAAAGCTATGAATATACTATAATTCCAACTATGTATGATAAACGAACCAAAGCATCGCTTGAGGCCTATAAAACATTACAAGAAACGTATAAAGAAAAAGTATGGCCAGGCGTTATTCCTGTTGATACTAAATTTAGAGATGCAAGTTTAGCGCAAAAAGTACCGGTAGATTTTTGCCCAAATGCGCGTGGAGTCTATGCTTATAAAGCATTACTTAAATATTTAATAAAACAAGGTTAATAAATGAGTAAGCAATTATTTGCTAATGAAAAAGTAGTCACTCAGTACTTAGGGGCGTTATTATCTGATGACGAACCAACAAAAGACCTTGAGCCTGTTGCTAAACTGCTTGAGCAGGTAACGTATGAAGAGCAAAAAGAACAACCAGTAATAGTTGAGCCTGTTGTTGAAGTTGAAAAGCTCAATAAGCAAGTATCGAATGTAGAAATTGACACCCACCAAGAGCAACACGTCGTGCCTGAGCAAGAGGTGGTTGTAGGTGGTGAAGCTGACTACTTTGATGGTGAGTTTCAAGCGCTGTTTTTTGAAGTGGCAGGGCTTACTTTAGCGGTGCCGCTAAAAGCCTTAGGTGGCATTCATGAGCTTGGAGAAGTAAATCATTTATTTGGCAAGCCTAAGTGGTTTAAAGGGGTTATGATAAACCGAGAAGAAAAGCTCAATGTTGTTGATACCGCTCGCTGGGTTATGCCTGAAAAGTACGATGAGCAGTTAGAGGCATCTTTAAATTATCAATATCTCATCACTTTAGGTGATAGCCAATGGGGTTTATTAGCAGAAAAACTAATAAATAACATTACATTGAGTAAAGAAGATGTAAAATGGCGTACAAATAACAGTAAGCGCCCATGGCTTGCTGGAGTAATTAAAGAAAAAATGTGTGCTTTAATAGATGTTAATAATTTAAACGCACTATTAGAGAAAGGCTTAGATAGCCGTCACAAGTAATGACCATTACGAGGTAAGAGCATGAGTGAAGATAAATTACTGTCAGCTAAGAAAAATGCAGATAATAATGATGAGATTTTGCAGTGGGTTACGTTCAAGCTAGAAGATGAAACTTATGGCGTAAATGTAATGCAAGTGCAAGAAATACTGCGTTACACCGAGATTGCTCCTGTACCAGGTGCACCTTCGTATGTGATTGGTATTATTAACTTACGTGGTAATGTTGTTACCGTTATTGATACTCGCTCTCGTTTTGGTTTACCTGATATTGAAGCGACGGATAATTCACGTATTTTAATTATTGAAGCAGAAGAGCAAGTGATTGGCATTCTAGCCGATAGCGTTTCTGAGGTTGTTTACCTACGTAGCTCTGAAATTGACAGTGCGCCAAATGTAGGTACAGAGGAAAGTGCTAAATTTATTCAAGGTGTATGTAACCGCGACAATGAGTTACTTATTCTGGTTGATTTAAATAAACTACTTAGTGATGACGAATGGGATGAGTTAAGCGATATATAAGCTTCTCTACATAAAACTATGTTATTACTTGGTATTGCTATTGCGGGTTTAGTTTTTGGACTATTCTCGCTGCTTTTAATTGTGATGTTTAAAAAGCGCTATGCGAGTGAGCTTGGCGCGCAATTACAACAGTTTAAAGATTCATCAGAGCAGATTAATATTTTACGTAGCGAAGTGTCAGAGTTGCGAACCGGTTTACTGAGTATTGGTAAGCGTGTGCTTGAGGTAGAACAACAAAACCAAGAGCTGATACAGCAACAAGCAGCTCAAAAATACGATGACCCCGATGCTAAAATATACTCTCGTGCGGTAAAAATGGTTGAGTTAGGTGCTGATTTAGATGAGGTTATTCGCGAATGTGAATTACCCCGCGCCGAGGCTGAACTGTTGTTTTCATTACACAAACAAAAAGGCGCTTAGCGCCTTTTTTGCTTTTATAACACTGCGTTATGCTTTTATATTTAGCTTTCCCTGAAAGTCTTGCCAACCAGGCGGAAACTTTCCTCTAACCACGTATGAAAACGCAATGAGCTCAGCAATAACAAAGTACAACTCTTTGGGGATCTCTTCTGAGAGGTCTAGTTTCGATAGTGTATTTGCAAGTGCTTCATCTTGATGGATTAAAATTCCTTTTTCTTTGGCTAGGGCAATAATTTCATCCGCCAGTTCACCAAACCCTTTAGCACTTACAATGGGTGAATGTCCCGCCTCGTAGAGTAGTCCAATTGCTGAATTGCTTTTTGATGACTCAGTCATGGCTAAACCTTAATATTAATAATGGCATGGGATTGGTAAAATGCTTGATGGTTGTCATCCGCTCGTTTTAGTTTAAGCTCACCCACTTGTAAGCCTTGTTTTGCCAGTTTTGAGCGTAAATTATCAAGATGTGGATGAGCTAAAGCGCTCACCGCTTGGGTTGAGGCTAACAACTGACAATCTAAAGCTTTATCCATGAGTTCTGCGATTATTTGTAGCTTACCCAGCTCGGCATAATCAAAGTTGAGCCTAACAAACCAAACATTTTTATCCGCTAGTTTACCGCTACTGTGCTTTTTATACTGCCCTAAAGTTATTTCTGTTTGCGCCGCTTCAGCAGGCAACTTCATCGGTAATAAAAATTGTACCAAGGCGTTTGTGTCAGGTTGTTGACTAATCGCGGGCGTTTGTACTTGGCTTAATGTGTTCTTAATTTGGGTTAATTCACCTGCTAATGCTTGTACTTGTGGTTGCTGTAATTGTTCCAACAATTTATTGGCGCTATTACCCACTTTAAACGTCGGTAATAAAACCTGCAGTAAAGCTTCTAAACCCGTTTGATTATTAATACTCACCGCACTTGGATTTTGGTTAATGATAGGCGCGGCTAAAATGCTTAATGAAAGCTGTTCAACACCTCTATTAAACGAGCTTTGTAAGATGTCGCTTTGAAGTTGTGTGGGCTTTATGGTGCTGAGTATTTCGCGCTGTATGGTTGCTGGGTGCAAATTACTATCTGACAACATGCGATTAAAAGCCTGATTAACTAAACGGTTTAAATCGGTTCCTTGATCAGTCAGTTTGCTTGTAATGGTATTAAGTTGGCTGCTTACTATTTGGTTGGTCGCATCTTTTTGTTCTATTGAGGTGTTTGGACTGTGTTTTAAAACCGTCGCTAATAAGAGTTTTTCTAAAGGCTGTAAGCTCTGACCAAATGTAGCCGCGTTAGTTGGTGAGGATGAAAAAGGAGTCACTAAAGGAGATAAAGCGAGTGCTGCTAACGGTTGTTGTTGCCACATAGAAACGCTTGATTTTATTTGCTGGGTAAATTGCATTAGGGGCGGCGCTAAATTTGACACGTTTTTTAATTGTGTCATGTCAATTTTTTGCATTGGGGTGAGCCATTTTTGCTGAGCATTGCCTGTAAATACTGGTTTTTGAGATGAGCTTACCGAGGTCGTAAATGGCTTGCTTTCAAAGTACTTTACCGCATCTAAAATACGTGTTTTAAAATCAGCAAAACTGCTTTTTAACCATGATTGTATGGGACTGTTTATCGTGCTGAGCGGATGCTGTTTACTTGGCGAGGGATCAATTAGGCCTTGCGACTGTTGCAAAGAGAGCATCTCATTAAACGGTTTACTAAATGAGTTTTTAAGGCTCACAGTCATAGTGTGATAAGCGGTTTTGATCAGTAATTTATCTGCTTGGTGAGTAATGTTTACCTTAGTCGGGATGGTAGGTAGTTCACTTAATTGTCGATGACTTAGGTTAATAGTTAATGAGTCTTTAAAAGAGTTTGGGCTTAATACCGCAAACTTAGGCATAGCATGAAGTTGAGCAGAGGTTAAATTACTGGCAAGCAACTGTGTTAGTTTGGCTTGGTTTAGTGGCTGTGAATGCACTATATCAGCAAAACGGTTAATAATATTAAGTCGTGTACCTTTGCTATCCGTTTCAATCATCCCCTTTATTAAAGGCTCATCTGCGAGTAATTGTGCAACGTGTTTATTAATAGCAATACTGGCATTAAATTTTTCAATGACCAACTTTGGTGTGGGTTGTAATACCACCTGAAGTGATAGTGGACTGTTTTGAATATCACTTTGGGTGTTTATAAAATTTAAAAATCGTTGCAACTGAGCCGGTTGTTTAATTGTTAACGTTGTATTGTTAGGGATGATGGTTAAGCTTTTACCATCTGCACTTAACTGTATGTTAGCGCTTGCTATTTTTTCAACGTTTGTGAATGTCTCAGTTGTCCCAAGGCGAATCGTTTGCCAATGCTTATTCATAAACACATCAAGCGTGACTGAATCTTTAGAAAACTGAATATTTTTTGCCGCCAGCACTTCAGGTGGCAGTGTTGCTAACGCAGCCTTACCTGAATCAGTTGTTTGATTACTAACCTGTGGGTTAGACAATGTGATGTGCGTTGGTGTATTCATTGTTTTATATCAAGTTTTCTTTATTTTAAGTAAATCGATTCTAAAGAAATATTCGTATTACCCTATCATTATGGTAGACTTACGGCTAATTTTTGGCAGAGAGAATCGTCATCTTGTTACACATTAAGTCCGTTACTTGTATCAAGCAAGAGCGTTGTTTGTTTGATGAACTTAATTTTAGCCTTAAAAGCGGTCAAATCATGCAGTTAGCTGGCCCTAATGGGGCTGGTAAAACATCATTACTGCGCATTATTGCTGGTTTTTCGCTGCCGGATGAAGGTGATATTTTATACCTAAATCAATCTATCAAAAAATATTATGACGAATATGCCAGAGACTTATTATTTATAGGCCATAAAACCGGTGTTAACGTACAACTTAGTGCACTTGAAAATGTAGCACATTGGTTGGCTATTAATGGTTATGTTGATACTCCTGACTTATACCCTTTATTAAGTAAGTTAGGTTTAGTGGGGCTGGAAGATGTGCCTGTAAGAATGTTATCTGCGGGTCAACAGCGGCGGGTGGCACTCGTTCGATTATGGTTATCTGAAGCGAAGTTATGGATTTTAGATGAACCTTTCACGGCGCTAGATAAAAGCGGGGTTGCCTTTTTACAGCAACGTTTTACTGAGCACTTATCAAAGGGGGGCGCTATTTTGTTAACAACACACCAAGATTTAACCACCCACTTTAGTGACTTACAAACGTTGACTTTGGAGTACCGCCACTAATGATACGACAGCATTCATATTGGCAGTTATTTGTCGCGGTATTTAGCAAAGACGTTAAGCTCGCTTTTCGTCAGCGCGCTGAAATAGTTAATCCTATCTTGTTTTTTTTAATTGTTATCTCGTTGTTTCCATTAGCCATAGGGCCTGAGCCAGGCTTGTTATCAAGGATGGCACCGGGCATTATTTGGGTTGCGGCTTTATTATCGACCATGCTTGGCCTTGATAAACTGTTTAGAGATGATTACCACGACGGCTCTTTGGAGCAGCTCATTGCTTCGTCATACCCATTATCATTAACGGTACTGGGCAAAGTAGCGGCACATTGGGTGATCACTGGCTTACCGCTGGTACTAATGACCCCCTTATTTGCTTTGTTATTAAATTTAGAAACGACGGCCTTAATGGCTACGTTATTAACGCTATTACTAGGAACTCCCTTATTGAGCTTTATTGGCGCAATAGGAGCGGGTTTGACTGTGGGATTACAAAAAGGCGGCATTTTAATGAGCTTACTAGTGCTGCCTTTGTATATTCCGGTTTTAATTTTTGCAACTTCCGCTATTGATACCAGCACTATGTCGCTGGATTACAGTGGTCAGCTTGCAATCCTTGGTGCCATGTTAGTCGTTGCGATTATCAGTGCGCCAATTGCCATATCATCAGCATTAAAAGTGAGTGTAAGTTAATATGTGGAAGTGGTTACATCCGTATGCGAAAGCAGAGCGAGCATATCAGTTATGCAATACTCTACTGCCATATTTTGCAGTAGTAACGGTCGTTAGTATGATTGTTGGTTGGGTTTGGGGATTAGGTTTTGCCCCTGCCGATTACCAACAAAAAGACAGTTACCGTATTATTTTTATTCACGTGCCCTCCGCTATTTTATCTATGGGCGCCTATTCATCAATGGCGATTGCAGCCATTGTTGCCTTGGTATGGCAACTACGTAATGCCGAGCTTGCGGTAATTGCAATCGCGCCTGTTGGCGCGTGTATGACTGCAATAGCTTTAATTACCGGTGCTGCATGGGGTAAACCTATGTGGGGCGCTTGGTGGGTATGGGATGCACGACTGACTTCTGAGCTTATTTTATTATTTTTATACTTAGGGGTGTTGTCTTTGTACCATGCCTTTGAAGATAAAAAGTCAGCAGGTCGCGCCGCGTCTATTTTAGCCATTGTAGGGGTGATCAACCTACCTATTATTCACTTTTCGGTGGAGTGGTGGAATACCCTGCACCAAGGGGCGAGTATCACTAAGTTTAATCGCGATGCGGTTGACCCTAGTATGTTTTGGCCATTAATGATTAATATTTTAGCCTTTGCCGCGTTTGTCGGTACGGTGACTTTAATTCGTCTTAAAAATGAAATTTTACACCGTGAAAAGCACCGCCCATGGGTGCGACAGTTGTTAACTAAGGGGTAATTATGCAGTTTGACTCGTTTTCAGATTTTATTGCAATGGGAGGCTATGGTTTTTATGTATGGCTTTCTTTTGGTACATGTGCATTGATTCTATTAGGTATTTTATTTAGCTCGTTACGCGACAAAAAACAAATTTTAGCATCGGTTGAGCAACAAATTGCACGTGAAACTCGAATTAAAAATTCTAAGCAGGAGCAAACCTCGTGAACCCTAGACGTAAAAAACGCCTTTTGGTTATTATCGCCGTACTCTTTGGTATTGGTGGATCAATAGGTTTAGTGTTGTACGCCTTACAAGAAAATATTAATTTGTTTTACACCCCCAGCGAATTAATTGATGGTAAAGGTCCCAATAAAGAAAAGCCGTTTGTAGGCCAAAAGCTGAGAATTGGCGGCATGGTAGTGCCAGGCTCTGTGATCAGAAATGAACAAAGCTTAAAAGTAAGCTTTAAGCTGATTGATACGGGGCCATTGGTAACGGTACGCTATCAAGGTATTTTGCCTGATTTGTTTCGTGAAGGACAAGGGATTGTTGCGCAAGGTGTGTTAGTTGAGCCTAACGTGATTGAAGCATTTGAAGTGTTGGCCAAGCATGATGAAGAATATATGCCGGCAGAAGTTGCTGAGGCAGTAAAAGGCATTAAGCACGAAAAGCCAAAATATAACTTAGATAGTGGGAGCTGATATGATCCCAGAAATTGGTTATTTTTCTTTAACATTGGCCATGGTGCTCAGTGTGCTGTTGTGTATTTTCCCACTTTGGGGAGCACACACAGGTAATCTTCGATTGATGCGCGCAGCGCCATCATTAGCGGTTGGTCAGTTTGCATTTGTTGCTTTGTCGTTCGCTGTTCTTATTTATGCCAGCCTAACCGATGATTTTACCGTGTCTTACGTTGCTTATCATTCAAGTAGCACCTTACCTTGGTATTATAAAATCACCTCTACATGGGGTGGTCATGAAGGCGCTATTTTACTGTGGTTACTTATGCAAGCCGGGTGGACAGCTCTGGTCGCGGTGCGTTCAAAGTCACTTCCTTGGGTGCTTCGTGCTCGTGTATTAGGTGTGCTTGGCTTTTTAGGTGTCGGCTTTATGATGTACACCTTACTGCTCTCAAGTCCGTTTGAGCGTTTATTGCCCTATTTCCCAGTTGAAGGGCGAGATTTAAACCCATTATTACAAGACCCAGGTATGATCATTCATCCACCATTACTTTACATGGGGTATGTGGGTCTTTCTGTGGCTTTTTCCTTTGCTATTGCCGCGCTATTAACCGGTAAGCTCGATAATACCTGGGCTAAGTGGTCACGCCCATGGACGATGACTGCATGGGGCTTTTTAACCTTAGGTATTACCATTGGTAGTTGGTGGGCTTATGCAGAACTTGGCTGGGGCGGCTGGTGGTTCTGGGATCCAGTTGAGAACGCATCACTGATGCCATGGTTAGTGGCAACGGCTTTATTACACTCTTTAAGTGTGACTGAAAAGCGCGGTGTATTTAAATCATGGACCGTATTATTAGCAATTGCTGCTTTTTCATTAAGTTTACTGGGCACTTTTATTGTTCGTTCAGGGATTATTGTTTCGGTGCACGCCTTTGCAACCGATCCGGATCGTGGGCTATTTATTCTTGCTTTCTTAGCTATTGTTGTTGGCGGCGGCTTAGCGCTTTACGGCTTGCGTGTTTCACAAGTTAAAAGTGAAGGACGTTATAAGTTTGTCTCTCGTGAAGTAGCACTTTGGCTAAATAACATTTTCTTAGTGGTTGCCACCTTAATTGTACTATTAGGTACTTTATTACCTATGGTGCACAAAGAAATGGGCTTAGGTAGTATTTCTATTGGCGAACCTTTCTTTAATAAAATGTTTGCAATTCTACTGGTGCCATTTGCGATTTTAATGGGCATAGGACCATTTTTGCGCTGGAAGCAAAATAAATGGGCCTTTTTACAAAATAAAATATTTGTTGGCGCACTAGCCAGCGTTGTTATTACCTGTGCTTGGCTGTTTAGCAGTTATGAAGTGGTTACGCCACTCACTCTGTTAGCGACTACATTGGGTGTATGGATATTTATAGCCACCTTTATTGACCTTTACACCAAAGCCGCTGTTCATGGCTCACTTAAAGTCGGCATCAAACGCTTAGGTTTAAGTTACTGGGCTATGGTGCTTGGTCATGTTGGTTTAGCTTTTGTTATTGCCGGTATTACCCTTACCTCAGCGTATTCAGTTGAGCGCGATGTAGCCATGAAGCCAGGTGATAGTGTACAGCTTAATCAGTATCAATATCGTTTTGAAGGCGTAAAGACAATTCGTGGTGCAAACTACAGTGGTCATGCTGGCGTGGTAACGGTATTAAAAGAAAATGACACTGTAACGCGTTTATATGCAGAAAAACGCCGATACGACATTGGTATGCAATTTATGACTGAAGCCGCAATAGATGCTGGTTTTACTCGTGATTTATACCTCGCGCTTGGTGAGCAACTAAGTGAGGGGGCTTGGTCATTACGTATTTACCACAAGCCGTTTGTGCGTTGGATGTGGATTGGTGGTGTTCTGATCTCACTCGCTGGTTTTGTAATTTTATTTGATAAGCGCTATCGCGCCTCACCTCGCAAAGATGAATTAGAGGGGGCATTATGAAGCGTAAATTGATGGCAGTTGTACCTTTACTAATTTTTATCTTTATTTGTGTGTTTTTATATCAAGGGTTGTTTGCTAACCCTCGGGAAATACAAACGGGGCGCATTGGTCAAACCTTACCAGCATTCAACTTGCCTGATTTAATGCAAGATGACAAACGTTGGACTGATGAGCAATTAAAAGGTGACGTGTATTTATTAAACGTGTGGGGTACATGGTGCCCAACGTGTCTATCTGAGCTTGATTATTTAACTAAGCTTCGCGAGCAAGGCATTAAAATTATCGGCTTGTATTATGTACAAAGCTACGATGCTGATTTTGATGGCCCGTTTGATATGCAAGCACTGCGTGACGATGTGAGTAATATGCTTGCGCGCGCAGGTAACCCTTATCAATTTAATATTTTAGATTTAGAGCGCTCTTTGGCGTTAGATTTGGGTGTGTCTGGAGCACCAGAAACATTTTTAGTTGATAAAAATGGCACTATTTTGTTACACCACACCGGTGATATAAACCCTCGAGTTTGGCGCGCTAAATTTGCGCCTATTATGCAGGAGCTGCAGCCATGAGATTGTTTTTATTAACCCTTAGCTTGTTTGTTAGTGTAGCTGCGTTTGCTCAGCAAGACCGTTATCAATTTGATAGCAACGAGCAAGCTGTTCGCTTTGAAGAGCTAACAAAAGAATTACGTTGCCCGAAGTGTCAAAATCAGAATATTGCTGACTCTGATGCCGTTGTCGCAAAAGACTTGCGCGAGCGAGTGCTGGCGTTGGTAAAAGATGGCAAAACCAAAGATGAAGTTATTGATTACATGATTGACCGCTATGGCTACTTTGTTCATTACGATCCACCAGTAACGCCGGCTACGTTAATTCTGTGGGTGTTGCCAGTACTCATTGTAATAATAGGCTTTGGCTTTATTGTTATTCGCCAGCGTAAAGCGTCGGTAAAACAAACGTGGAGTGACACTGATGAAGTGATGCTCAATAAGTTGATTAAACAAAATAAACGTCAGGAGCAAAGTTAAATGATTTTAATGTGGGCGTCTTTTGCTTTACTCACACTCATTGCATTGCTGTTTATTATTGTGCCTTTTTTAAAAAAAGAGCGCGTAGTAACCATTACTCATAACGCTAATGCTGAGCTTATCAGCATTTATGAGCAGCGTTTAGTTGAACTACAGGCTGATTTAGACAACCAACGCATAGACTCGCAAAACCACAGCGAGGCAATTGTTGAGCTAAAACGCCGTTTGCTAAATGAATTATCACCAGAGAAGTCACTCAATAGTCGTGGTGACAATCGTATATTTGCTTTAACAGGGGCGGCGTTTTTAATTGCATTAGCAGGTATTTTCTATGCAATGACAGGCAGCCAGCAACAAATTGCAGCTTGGCATGATGCAATGGATAACTTGGCCGATTATGGTCAGCGCGCCGTAATGCAAAAGGGCGAGCCGTTAACTAAAAATGAGTTACAAGCGTTTGCCCTAGCACTGCGTACTAAGTTAAGTCAAAGCGGTGATGATGAAGTCGCTTGGATGTTGTTAGGGCGTGTTGCTTTAATGCTAAATGAATTTGATATGGCGAAACAGTCATTCGATAAAACATTAAAAATAAACCCTGATAATATGCAAGCGCTTGTTAGCTACTCTCAGGTGCTATTACTTGAGGGCAGTGATGAGAATATGACTCGCGCAGCGGGTATGCTTTCTAAAGTACTACAAGCACAACCAAATAACCTCGATGCGATTTCGTTACTTGCGCTGATTGCCTTTGAGAGAAAAGATTGGATACAGGCAAAAGCTGCATTTGAAGTACTTCTTGCCAGTATGGACGAGTCAGATACGCGTTATGCTATGATTTCTGAGCGCATCAGTGAAATTGATGGCCAAATAGCTCAGCAAAGTGAGTTAAACAGTCATGAACAGCACGTTGTTCAGGGTATTCAGGTCACGGTTAAGATTGACGAGCAACTTGCAGACAAACAGCCCAATAACGGTATTTTGTTTGTGTTTGCTAAAGCGGCTAAGGGATCACCGATGCCTTTAGCCGTGGTCAAACTAACAGACTATAGCTTTCCAATTACGGTTGAGCTGAGCGATGCTAATGCCATGATGGCAGGGCTAAATTTATCCAGTGCCAGTGAAATTATCATTTCTGCGCGTATCTCTAATGATGATTCAGTGATGCCAAGCACTGGGGAGCTTGAAGGGCATTCTCAAGTGCTTGCTTCTAAAGAGGTGCGCCAAGTGCAACTGAACATTGATACATTAATACCTTAAGGATTTGAGATGTTAAAACAAGGCTTACTTTTATTATGTTTACTCACGTTATCGGGTTGTGCTCAAGTGCCTGAGAGTAAATATGATGAGCGCGATCCCATACAAAGTGTAAACAGACCTATTTATGACTTTAATATGGACGTACTTGATGCTTATATTTTAAGGCCTGCGGCAGTGGGTTATATAACAGTAACCCCACAGCCTGTGCGTCGAAGTATTGTGCATTTTACCGATAATATTACAGCACCGGTTGATATTATTAATGCGGGTCTGCAAGGAAAGCCAAGCAGTGCCGGAATTAATTTTGCGCGCTTTTTAGTGAACTCTACGGTGGGGGTGTTTGGCTTATTTGACGTTGCAAGTTCGTTAGGGCTTGAAGTAACTGATGAAGATTTTGGCCAAACCTTAGGTGTGTGGGGAGTAGGCGATGGTGCCTATTTAATGATCCCTGCAATGGGGCCATCAACTGCACGCAACTTAACCGGTGATGTTGTTGATAATGTGGTTTTACCTAAAATTGCACTGACAACACCACAAACAATTTTAGTGTTTGCGTTAAAGGCGGTTGAGGCAAGGGCGTCTTTAATGGCTCAAGAGGGTTTATTAAATGATTCATTAGACCCATACCTGTTTGTTAAAGACATTTACTTTCAGCGTCAGTTATATGAACTCTACGATGGTAATCCGCCAATAAAAGAAGAGCCTGAAGATTTTGACGAAGATTTCTTAGAAAGCCTTTAATAAAAATAA